>CAZIAU010000479.1:0-3389 GCA_964536755.1 uncultured Bacteroides sp.
ACCATGATGGCTGATTCCGTACGTAGCATCTTCATTGAAGGCGCCGGTATTGCACAGATAGGCCTGAATGTGCTGATTCTGAGCACTCTTGGTATCATTTGTTTTCTCATCGGACTCAGGATATATAAATGGTATTGATCTCCTGGGGATAGAACCGCAGGACGGCAGGTCATCACTCATTATGAAAGGATATAGTATGGAGTTCAACAAAAACAGTTTAAGGGATTTCCTCGATGAAAAAGTGATCCTGTACAACCATCCCTCCTTCATCGAACGCGATCCCATTCAGATACCCCATATCTATTCGGAGAAAGAGGACATTGAAATCTCAGGGTTCCTAACGGCGGTCATCTCCTGGGGCAACCGGACATCAATCCTGAATAGTGCTAAACGAATGATGTCCTTTATGGGAAACTCACCGTATGATTTTATTCTGAATCATCGGGAGAGGCACCTGAAAAAAATGGATGGATTTGTTCACCGGACCTTCAACACTACCGATCTCATCACCTTTATCAGTGCCCTCCGGTTCCTGTATCAAAAGGGAGATGGACTGGAGGGGGTCTTTAACAGACACAAGACGGCTGATTCTTTACAACCGGCCATTCATCAGCTCAAAAATGAGTTCTTTTCGGTCCCACATATGAAAAGGACACTGAAACATCTGCCTGATCCCTGTAAAGGATCAGCTGCAAAGAGGATCAATATGTTTCTGAGGTGGATGGTGAGGCGTGACCAAAATGGAGTTGATTTTGGGATATGGAAAAATATTCCTATGAAGGCGCTATATATCCCTCTGGATGTGCATTCAGGTAATGTGGCCCGGAAGCTTCTGTTACTTGAAAGAAAACAACACGACTGGAAAGCGGTAAAAGAACTTACTAATAAGTTGATTGAATTTGACAAGGATGATCCTATTCGCTATGACTATGCCCTTTTTGGCCTGGGATCTTTTGAGAAATTTTAACCTCCGTCTCATTAAAACTGATCCCATGTTCACCCAGTTCCTCTAGCACCGGATTATAGATATCCGGATGAATTGGCAGCTGTACGCCTGCTTTGTTGAATTTACCTTCAAGGATTCTCCTTGCAGTTATAGCAAGTGGAAATCCTACGGTCATGGACATGGCTGTATATTTCGTATCCTGACTGATACAGACCATGGTAGAGGTTCTCTTTCTGTGATCCCCGTCCTTTATAAAATCAAATTGATGCTGCATGACGATCATATCCTTGTCTCCCGGATCCATCTTCCATTTCTCTTCCAGGATATGTTGCAAAATCCTGGCCGGGGTAAGCCCCGGCACTCCTATTTTTCGGTTGTCGAAAACGCCCAGCCAGGCGAGCCGTTTCATCATGCTTGAATTTTCACCGAATCCCAGATACCTTGAAAGTTTGGTTTCAACGGGGATGTCGGTCTGGTAAGCCATAAAGCTGTTGATGAATTCCCGGTAGGTCATGTTCTCGGTGTCCTCCATTACGTAACTGTCATCGGTGGCCCCCAGCTGCACAAAGATATCCCACGCTTGGCAGAACCCCGGTCTGCGTATGGTTCCCCTGAACATGGTCTGCAGATTATTCAGGCCGTATGTTTCCCTGTAAGTTAGCGAGTCCCGGTTTCCATATACTTCAAAGGCCCCCAGACCCGGTACCTGAATGGTTTCAATGCGCTGAAACACTTTCTGGTACGGGATATATTTAAATTGCCCGTTATGCAGGAACCTGGCTCCGTCTTTCCCGGCCAGAATTACGTTTCTCGGATTCCAGGTAAATTTGTATTGCCATGGATTATTCTCAAAACCAGGCGCCACAAGACCTCCTGTACTGGATTCATAAGCCAGCAGCTCGCCGCCTTCTCCTTCAATCCGCTTCAGCATTTGCATTGTTGACATGTGATCAATGCCGGGATCTACGCCACACTCATTCATCAGGATGATATTCTTTTTCCTGGCTTCAGGATCGAGAGCCTTGATTTCCGGTGAAAGATAAGATGCAGTTACCATGTTACGGCCGATCTCCACACAGGTTCTGGCAACCAGGTGGTGAAATCTTGCCGGCAAAAGACTGATGACTATATCTGCATCCTTAATTTCGGAATTTAGCTGTTCGGCATTGTTAACATCAAAAGCGAAAGCTTCTCCTGCGGGATGATGCTCAATATTCTTTTTTGCCCGGGACTGATCGATATCGCCTACGCGGATTTTCCACCGGCCGGAAGCATTTTCAAGAAAATATCTGATAAGGGTGGTTGAAGAGAGTCCGGCCCCCAGGATAAGAATGTTTTGCATCTGGTTTGTATTGGAACCACAATATACAAAACAGCTCTATCTGTGCTAAGGGGTAGAAAAATACTTTAAAACATATGTCAGGTTATTTTCCCAGCTGCTGTTTCAGGATCCTGGCGATATATTTTCCAATGATATCAAATTCAATATTTACCGCACTACCCTTACTGAGCTGATGGAAATTGGTTACCTGGTAAGTAAAGGGTATGATTGCCACCTGAAATGAACGTTCCTGTGAATTCACTACAGTCAGGCTCACACCGTTTACGGAAACCGAACCTTTTTCCACGGTAATGTGTTCTTCACTCTGCGGATTGTACTCAAAAGTAAAGTACCAGCTTCCACCGGCTTCTGATACATCGGTACATGTAGCAGTCAGATCAACATGCCCCTGCACCATATGACCATCCAGTCTTGCATCCAGTCTTGTACTTCGTTCAAGGTTCACCTTATCTCCGACCTTCAGAAGTCCCAGGTTTGATTTAAGCAGTGTTTCCTGAACAGCAGTAACCGTATAGTTATTATCCTGAATATTTACCACTGTAAGACATACCCCATTGTGAGAAATACTCTGATCGATCTTCAGCTCATCTGCAAATGAACACTCCAGGGTAATATGAAGGTTTTCCTGCTCTTTTTCAATCCGGATAACTTTAGCAGCTTCTTCAACAATACCTGAAAACATGGGGAATTTAGTTAGTGGTTAATAGTTTGTGGTTAGGGAGTTAGGGGGTTATGTGCCAAATGCCTTTTTGAATTTATCAACCAGATCAGTCTTTTCCCAGGTGAAAAGCTCAACTTCTATGGTCCGGGTGTCCCAGTACGGAGAACTGAACACTTTGGTAACAGTCTGAGGAGTTCGGCCCATATGTCCGTATGAGGCGGTTTCCAGGTAAATGGGATTCCTCAGTTTCAGTTGCTTTTCAATAGCTGCGGGCCTGAGATCGTAAAGTTCTTCTATCTTTCCGGCAATTTCAGCATCTGAAAGGGCCACGTTGGATTTCCCGAATGTATTCACAAATACTCCGACAGGTTTCACAACTCCTATGGCATAGGAGAGCTGGACAAGAATCTCATCAGCGACCCCTGCAGCAACTATATTCT
>CAZIAU010000480.1:0-3380 GCA_964536755.1 uncultured Bacteroides sp.
CTATCTTTGAGAGATCCAGGATATTATTGATAAGACTAAGCAGGCCCTTGCCGCTGTTCTTGATCCCTGTTATGTAATCTCTGATCTCAGGGTCCGCTGTAAACTGGTTCTCAAGTATCTCAGAAAATCCAAGAATGGCGTTCATAGGTGTCCTGATCTCGTGGCTTATATTTGCCAGGAATTCACTTTTTGCATGATTGGCCTGATCTGCCTGCTTCCTGGCTTCCTTAAGCCTGTTCTCGAAAATTTTTCGTTCAGTAATATCCCTTATTATCCCCACGCCGTTCCACTGATCCTTGACCTTCAAAGCTGAAAGCGACAATTCAACCGGTAATTTAAACCCGCTCTTATGCAGGGCGAAAAGTTCAAGGGATTTCCCGAAATCAGCTCCTTTTCCGGTTTTCAGGAACTGTGCGAATCTCTTTCTGTGTGCGTCATGGTGTTCAGCCGGAACCATGATATCTTGAAAATTCCGGCCCATGATCTCTTCCTTCTTATATCCAAACAGGGCTTCCGCGGACTGGTTCCAGAATATTACCCTTCCCCTGTGGTCGAATACGACAATGGCATCCTGGGCTGAACCGGTAATATTGTCGAGAAATTCTTTTTGTTCCAAGATCTCCTGCCGAAGTTGACTCTCCTCGGTTATATCCCTGAATATACCAATGACTTCAACAGACTGACTTTCTTCATTATATTCAGGAGTAGCAGTTATAAGTATTTTTCTGCTTTCTTTATCGGGCCTGATTATTTTAAGATCATAAGTATTTGTTTCTCCCTTCTTCCTTCTGCTTGTTTCCATGGATAATTTTTCGATCTCTTCAGGTAAAATAAATTCTTTAAGATTTCGTCCAATCATCATTCCTTGTTTAACTCCAAAGATTTGTTCTGCCGCGGGATTTGCAAACAAAAACTGCTCCTGTTCATCGACAATTCCAAGCCCTTCACCCATATTTTGGACCAGCTTTCTGAATTTTTCATCACTTGCTCTCAACTCAGTTTCCTGCTGTTTGAATTCAGTGATATCACGGGAAATACCAAAAGTCCCTACGATTTCACCCGTCTCATTCACCCATGGCATTTTTGAGGTTTTGGACCACCTCTCATTTCCATCATCCCATATTTCATGTTCCTCAACATTGATCAGTGGAACCCCTGTCTTCATAATTCTTTGTTCATCCTTCAAAGCCTGGTTTGCATGTTCTCTGTTAAACAGATCATGGTCGGTTTTACCCAGAAGTCCCATCGGATCTTTGTACCGGGTTTTTGCTACCATGGATCTGCTGACCATTACAAACCTGCTTTCCAGGTCCTTGAAATACATGTGATCCTGGGAGTGTTCCATCAGCGTCCTGATCAGAGCGCTCTCATACTGAAGGTTTTCCAGGATCTGTTTCTGTTGTGTTATGTCGCTGATAACTCCGTTATAAAACTGCACCTTACCCTGCTTGTCCTTAACAGCCCTAGTTGAGATGTGACAGAAAATCCTGTCTTTATTCTTCTTTCTCATGGCCGCACCATTTTCAACAGCGAAGGATTGATCCTCCAGTTTTTTAAGATATTCTATACTTTCGGAAGGATCCCACCAGAGATCATCAGGGTTCTTAGCCAGAAATTCCTCTTTGTTCGAGAATCCGAATATTCTCAATAGAGCGGTATTGGCTTCAATGAATTTTGCGCCAATGCCTGGAAGCCTGCGGAATATTCCAACTGGTGCATTTTCCGTGAGGGTTTCAAACTTATATTTCTCACTCGCAAGTTGACTCCCGGACATTCGCAGTTGTTTATTTTTTTCAAGGAGCTCTTTGTTCATCCGTCCCTTCTCTATATTGGCTGCTTCAACCTCCTCCCCAAGCATATTAATGCTGATGGCGAGGGCATCAATCAATTCGTTATCGCCCTTAATCTCTGCCTTCCTGGAATAATCCCCGGAAGCGATACACTGAATCACCTCGAGGATCTCTAGAAACTGTAATTCCTGATTCTGCGTTTTCATTGATTATCTGGTTTGATCCATGAATTCTGAGAGCCACCTGATCGCCTTTTCCACGGCCGAACATATTTCTGCACTTAGTTTGCCACCATACATGACCCGGAATTCTCTCGGGACCGACTTTACGCCGTTAAGATTAACAAACAACAGGTTTTTTTACCGGAAGATATCTCTGAGTTTCGAGTTCTCTGAATGTTCTTTTTCATATTGTATGTTTTGAATAAGATTCATAAGTTTCATTGAGTCAATGGGTTTGGTAATGTAATCGACACAGTACGCATCAAGGATTTTTTGTTTTTCTTCCTCCTGTTTATAAGAGGTCATCATAATGACCGGAACATCGGGATTCAGTTTATTGATATCTTCAACCGCTTCAAAGCCAGTCATATCCGGCATTTTAATATCTATCAGGATCAGATCCACAGGTAAGTGTTCCCGGATACGGTCAATGGCCTCCTGTCCGGTTTTAGCCCATGTAAGCCGGTAATTTTCCTCGTGCAGAATAGACTCTATTAATGAATAATTGCCCGCATTGGGTTCAGTCACAAGGATTTCAAAACCACTCCCGCTGTTTGAATCAGGCTTTTCAACCCGGGTGGGTATAAGAAAATGATTGTTAACGTTTTTAACCCGGCAGGGAATGGTGAAATAGAAAGTAGAACCTTCTCCAACCTCGGACTGGAACCATATTTTCCCCCCGAGCAGTTTGATGTAAGCTTTCGTCAGTGGAAATCCGATTCCGGGACCGCTTCTGTTGAGTATGCTGGTTGATTCAATATTTCTGAAACGGTCAAAAATGGTATTCTTTTTTTCATCGGGGATACCTGATCCGGTATCTTTCACAAAAAAAGTGAAATGCATTATTCCGCTCACATCCGGCGCCCTGTCAGCTACATTGTAGCCAAATTCCACAAATCCGGATTCAGTATGCTGTATGGCATTAGTTAGCAGGTTTGACATGATCTGCCTGATCCTGTAAGGTTCCGTCAGAATGGTAAATTCTTTTTCCTTAATATCTCTTTTTAATCGCAATTCGATCCCCTGTAAGGATAGTATCTGAATATGGTTCTCATATTCAGCGAAAAGATCAAGCAAAAGCTGATTTATTTTGCATTCTTTCAGGTTAATCTCAAGGTCACCGCATTCAAGTTTTGCCACGCTTATAATATTGTCCACGATAATCTGGATGTTTTTGCCATTTTTATTGATTTCAGCAGAATACTCATTTAGTTTTGAAATGATAAGGCCCTCCTCTAATATTAGCTCGCTGAATCCCATCAGCGTATTTATGGGTGTGAGAATATCATGGGACATGTTTGCCAGGAACGAGGTTTTAAGCTTTTCAGACTGTTCGGCCCTGTTCTTAGCTTTCATAAGCTCATGCCGG
>CAZIAU010000481.1:0-2517 GCA_964536755.1 uncultured Bacteroides sp.
AATACACTGGCCTCATATGTGTAAAGATCAGCATCTTTCCATCCGTCCCAGCCTATACCGGCCTTTTCCCTGGCGCAATGTCCGAGGAATTCTTCAGTGTTCCACCCGGTTTTATCGGCGACCTGTGGCAGGTAAGTCCCCGAATGCCCGTCTTTTGACATATATATTCCATGCTTTCCCAGCTGGAACTCGTCTATTGTTTTAATCTTATGCAATGGGGTTAATACCGATATTTCTATGTTCAGATATTCCAGTTCCGGAAGTTCAACAGGTGCAAACCTGGGATCCTGGGTGGCAGCTGCCAGTGTCATATCCTGGACGAGCTGATAGAGCGGTTTTGAAGCAAAGAAATTTCCGATACAACCCCTCAGACGATCTCCCATGTAGAGGCTGACAAAAGCACCCGCTTCATGCTTGAGCATGGGAGTGATCTCGGACTCAGGTATTACAGCCACCTTATTTGATTTAAGGTACGTGACCAGAGTTTTCCTGGATATTTTGAGCAATGCCTCTTTATCCTCCGCCCCTAATTCAAATTGGCCGTTTTCCTCATTTTTTTCATAACCGGCTATAGCCCAGTATCCAACCACCCGATCCTTATCGCCTATGGGTGCGTCACCAGAATTTCTGTATAGTATTGGTGACATTGTTAAATTATCCCGCTTTTGTGACAAATAGAGAAGCGACAGTATAGAACTCCATCCGCAACAGGGAGTGGCCAGGTTCTTTACCGGTTCCCGGCTGTTCTTTCGGAGTGTATTGTAAAATAGCTCTGGATCCTTTTTGAAGATGGCGTCCGCTGTAAGCTGGTCGATACGTTTCGCTTCCCTGTATTCCGGATAATGGGAGAAATCCGAACTGATAATGAAGAGGTTCTCAGGAGTAAAATAGGGCTGAAGTGCTTTTGCCAGTTCTCTGGCTGCCTGCACCGATGAGCTGCCCATGACAATGGGGATGATTGGTGGAGAATTGCGCAAATGGTACTGGATGAAGGGTATCTGGACCTCAATGCTGTGTTCCCGGTTATGGGCGGCAGCATAATAATAAATACTTTTGTTGTTGTCAATCAGTTCATTGGCGATCTGCCTGTTTACCCGGGCCTCACCCAACGGTGTTAGGTAATTTCCGACAGAATAGACCGAGGCGCCATTGAATAGTTCCCTGTGAGATGTACCAATTATAAAAACATTACTGTATTCAGCATCCACCGGGATACTTTTATAGGCTGAGGCTGAAACTATTCCCGAATAATCGTAACCTGCATGGGGTACGATAAGACCCCGAATCCGTCCATCCAGGTGCTGGGGTTCTGCTTCAGAGAAAAGTTTCTCAAGTTTAAGCTCCAGAGCCTGTTTACCGGCCGGATAGAATGTCCCTGCCACAACCGGATTCCTGTTGACGGATGGCTCAGGTTCCTGTCCGGTGACTGAGATAGGGAACATCATCAGAGTGGAACAGGCGATAATATTGATTATAAGACGGACTGGCATTATTGCTGGTTTTAATGCAAAATTATGGAAAAGCAGTAACATTAACCATATTTGAAAAAATCCTGGTACTCGAGGTAAAACTTCTCAAGTTTCATCATTTTATCATACATGAATTTATGAGCGGTTTCCCATGTATCTCTGTTATAAATATCTACATTATTGATCTCCAGATAGATACGGCTAACCGATTTACCGTTCTCACGAGTGTAATCGATATCCCATATCATGGTTTCCTGCATGGATTCTTCAAGAATCTTGCGGACAGATTCAAGCTTTTCAAATAGTTCAAGGCGCTTCTCCATATTTTTGGTTTCCAGGTCAATCCCAACCTGGGCAACTTCCCGGTCAATATAAAACCGAAGATTAAGTGCGTTGATCCCTGTTTTGTTTAACATCCAGTTAACGGGCAGTTCTTTCCGGATCCGTCCGGTGGATGAGATGGCTTTAAACCTTTCCCAGAATTCCTCCCTCAGTGCTTTTGCCTCCTCTTTGGAATACATGTCGGATATTTGAGGTATGGTTCAAAATTATCATTTGAAAATGATATCTTCAACTTTTATTGTATCTGTGATTTTATCATTATCATGCAGCTTGACTATGACTTCATCATTGTCGGATCTGGTTTCGGAGGTTCGGTATCTGCTTTAAGGTTATCCCGGAAAGGATACCGGGTACTGGTGGTGGAGAAGGGATTACGGTGGAATCCTGATAATTTCCCGAAAACCGACTGGAACCTCAGAAAATGTATCTGGTTGCTTGGAGCCACTGAGACTCCCGGGTTGTATGATGCTGACAGGGCGCTGGAACAGGTGTCGGTCGGGTACGGGAAATCGAATATGTTTGTGATGGTAGTGCACTCTCATCCAATCCTGGTGTGAATCCGGCACTGACCATCACTGCCATGACCGAATTGGCCATGAGCAAGATACCTGAAAAGAAATAGTTTTGTATATTGGTTTAGATTTTACGTTATGGACAGGATCTTAAATGAACGAAAGCACCAGGCCTGGAATTTCTGGTCGGCCTT
>CAZIAU010000481.1:2527-3364 GCA_964536755.1 uncultured Bacteroides sp.
GGCATGATTGTGCTGTTTGGATACCTGCTGAAGAAAAAAGGCATTGAAATTGAAAATATGACCCTTAAGGAGGCTATCATAATCGTTCTGGCTTCCTACAGGCTGACCCGCATCCTGGTTTTTGAAAAGATCTTCAAATACTTCAGGGATGTTTTGAAAAGACGGGAGAATCTCTATCTGTTTGGTACCCTGAGCTCAATCATTACCTGTCCGTGGTGTGCCGCTGTATGGGTTACACTGACTGTCATTGTCTTTTATTACCTTGTCCCGTATGGTGCCTTACTGGTATATGTGCTGGCGCTTGCAGGAATTGCATCTATGGTAATCCTCTATTCTAACATGCTGCATATGAGGACAGAACGTAAGCAGAGGATACACCAGAGGCAGAAGTTCGACCAATCCTGATCCTGGCTAAAGGAAAAAGAGTGCCACGCCGCCGACTGATATTAAGGCTCCTATAATCTCCAGGGGTTTGATTTTCTCCTTTTTCAGCACGATTGCCGGTGGTATGATCATGACAGGGGTCAGTGCCATCAGTGTAGCTGCGATCCCGGTATCGGTGTGTTGAACTGCAAGCAGGGAGAAGCTTACACCAAGGAACGGACCGGTGAATGATCCCAGTGTCATGAATTTCATGGCCCTGAGATCCCTGATGCCTGCCAGCAGGTGTTTCCATCGCCTGAACAGACTGATCACTATTGTAAATCCAATTACGCCGGCTATTATCCTGATCTGTGTAGCAGAAAATGGATCCATATCCTGCATGCCCTTTTTACTCATCACCAGTCCGGCTGCCTGCCCGACAGCTCCTCCCAGTGCCAGTATACCTCCCAGAAC
>CAZIAU010000482.1:0-3360 GCA_964536755.1 uncultured Bacteroides sp.
CTACCAGATGTGCTATGAATCGGGATTGATAATACTGGACAGCGAGAATCAACCTCAGAGCCTGGATAATGTGTCGGTGGGAACCTATTACAGCTGTTTTATCCCTACAAATGAGGCTCTGGAGGAGGGAGTTTCAAGCGGAAAGATCCCTGCTGATGCCGATTCGCTGAAGCAGTTCCTCCGGTATCATTTCGTTGAAGGAGTGATCTTCCCGGATGGGGAGAAATCCGGTATTTTCAATACTACAAGAATTGATGAGGAGAACGCGTACCTTTTCAACACGATAGAGATCTTAAATCAGAAAAATGACCTGAAAGTGAAAGACAATTTGGGGAATATCATAAATGTTGTTACGGCTAATCATATGGTGGAAGACGGGGTGATCCACCAGATCGATTCCTATCTTCTGTTCAAGTAATTATGAAATGCTGCTGAAAAGAGAACATATAGTTATGTGGATACTGATCCTGGTGTGTGCATGTGCTCAGGGCCAGGCTCCTAATGTCCTGAGGGGCAAGATTACTGATGCGGTGACCGGGGAGGCTCTGATCGGTGTCACCGTTATAGAGGTTAACGAACAGAACCGGTCACTGAATGGTACAGTTACCGATCTGAACGGGAATTTTACCCTGAAGCTTTCCAGTCCCGATACCAAGATTAAAATATCCTATATCGGGTTCCGTACCGAGGAACATGATATATCGGGTGAGACTTATATTGAAATTGATCTGGAAGAGGAAACCCAGCTGCTGGATGAGGTTGTAGTTGTGGCTGAAGGCAAAAAAGTAGGTGAATTCATACCTGTATCCGAGAGAGACCTGACCAGTGCCGTTTCAACCGTCGATATGAAGGAACTTGAGGAAATGAAAGTCTCTTCCGTCGGAGAAATGCTGCAGGGGCGTGCCAGCAATGTGGATATTACTCTCGCTTCGGGTGATCCGGGAGCCGGTATGTCAGTAAGAATAAGAGGTACAGCTTCCATCAGCGGCTCCAATCAGCCCCTGATAGTGGTCGATGGGGTTCCGTTTGAGATTGAACTTGACAATGACTTTGATTTTTCGGCCGTTACCCAGGAACAGTTCAGCGGACTGCTGAATATTGCACCCGAAGATATTCTGCTTATACAGGTACTCAAGGACGCTGCTGCTACAGCGGTGTGGGGGTCCAGGGGGGCCAACGGGGTCCTTCTTATCGAAACCAAGCGAGGAATTAAAGGAAAGACTACATTCGATTATCTCTACAAGATGAGCATCTATCAGCAACCCCGTTCCATCCCTCTTCTCGATGGGGATTCGTATTCCATGCTTATGCTTGAAGGAATATTAAACTCCGGATCCACAGATATTCCAAAGGAACTTGCATATGACAAGACGTGGGAGGAATATTATAATTATTCCCAGAATTCAGACTGGCTGAGTGAAATAACCCAGACAGGAATTGCTCATGACCAGAACTTCTCACTGATGGGCGGAGGGGAAAGTGCACTCTACAGGTTCTCACTGGGATACCTGGATCAGGAGGGGACTACGCGTGGTACACATTTGAACAGATTTACCTCCCGGTTCAATCTCGATTATCATGTTTCCAGGAAACTGCTTTTCTCCGGGGATCTATCATATACCTATTCTGACAACGACCTGGCCTACAGGGAGGATGCGGATCATTACAATGATCCGAGAGGGGTCCGTGAGCTGGCCTATATCAAGGCGCCCAACATGAGTATTTATGAATACGATGCTGAAGGTAATTTGTCTGATAATTACTTTTCGCCGGGTGAGAACTTCCAGGGGTATGGATCCCGTTGGTACAATCCCCTGGCCATGGTTAATGAGTCCACCTGGAACCGGAACCAGCACCGGTTGAGAACAAAATTCCAGCTGAAGTATAATATACTGGATAACCTTGTTTTTCAGAGTTTTGTGGCTTATGATATAGATAATCAACTGGAGAATAAGTTTTTACCGCAAAATGTTACAGGTCTGCCGTGGACATCCAACCTGGTTAACCTGGCCTCGGGCATGGATTATCAGTCTTCGGTGCTGGAGAGTCAGGCACAGCTGGTCCATACTTTTCTGAGAGGCAGCAAGCATAAGCTAACCTCCATGGTCGCTTTCACCCTGTCTGATAAAAAGAACAGATGGTATTATGGCAGTACCTCGAACCTGCCATCCTCTTACCTGACCAATTATGCCCAGCCTGCACCCATTTACTGGATTGGTGACGGCTACAGCCAGAACCGGATGGTTGCATTCCTGGGTTTTGTGCACTACAGCCTTCTTGACAGGTACCTGGTACAGCTCAATATTCGCCGTGAGGGATCCTCCCGGTTCGGGTATGCTTCCAGGTGGGGAACCTTTCCTTCGGTTTCTGTAGCCTACAGGATCTCCTCGGAACCTTTCATGAGCAACCTGACATTCCTGAATGATCTTAAGTTAAGATATAGTTACGGCGTAAACGGGAACCAGCCCGGAAGCAGTTACGGGTATTTCAACCTCTATGGCACTGGGCAGGAGTATATTGATATGGCTGTTGTAGTGCCCACAAATCTGCAGCTGGATAATTTCCGGTGGGAAAGGAATTCGCAGGTGAACTATGGCCTGGATCTGTTTGCACTCAATAACTACCTGGAAGTTCACTTTGATGTATACAGACAGCACAGCAAAGACCTTATCTGGGAAAATCTTCAACTTCCTTCCACATCGGGATTCGGGGAAATTACCAGGAACTGGGGATCTATGGAAAATAGGGGCTGGGAGCTGATGTTTGTGACTGATATTATCAGAAGAGATAAAATGAAACTCAACGTTAACTTCAATATTGCCCATAACGAAAACAAGATTACCGAGATCCCGGAGAATTTTGATTTTGAATTCGGATCGGAAGCCAATAACGGGCAGTATGCACGAAGAGCAGTTGCAGGCAACCCGATCGGATCATTTTACGGGTTCAAATACCTGGGTGTATATCCTACCGATGCCGATGCAGCAGCCCATGACGAAAACGGAGGTATAATTTATGATATGGCCGGTGATCCCATATATATGAGGTATGGGAACGCGGATGGCTACCGTTTCAGGGGAGGAGATGCCATATATCAGGACATCAATTATGATGGGCTGATCAATGAACTTGATATTGTCAAACTGGGGGATTCCAATCCCAAGTTCCTGGGAGGATTTGGTTCGCAGTTTACCTGGGGGAACTTTATAGCCACCCTGTTTTTCCATTACAGGCTCGGACAGGATGTGGTTAACAGGACCAAGATGAACAATGAAAACATGTATTACAGGTATAACCAGAGCGTTTCTGTGCTCAACCGCTGGAGAAGACAGGGTGATATAACTGACATACCCAGGGCAC
>CAZIAU010000483.1:0-3355 GCA_964536755.1 uncultured Bacteroides sp.
CTTCACCCAGGTAATCGAAACCCGTCCATACGAAATCCCCGACTACATAAGGATTATCCAGCACATCCATCCAGGCTCCGAATGCAGTCAGGGGATACGATTCTGAACAATACATGATCCTGTCCGGAACACGCTTATGATCGATTCTGAAAATACTCTCCCGACCATGGTCCCCTCCGAATGCATAATTATACCCAGCAAGGTCCAGCGCGGCAAAGAAGGGATCCTTATCCGGTCCCAGCCCGTTCACAGCCGATGTTACCGGCCTCGTCGGATCCATCTCACGGAATTTACCGGCAAGCATTTTTGCGGTCTCCACCCCCTCGGGATCACCCCTCTCCGGGATCTCATTCCCGATGCTCCACATGATTATGGAGGGATGATTGCGATCCCTGCGGATCATGCTTTCTATATCCCTCTCCCACCACTGGTCGAAATAGAGGTGATAATCCTGGGGATTCTTCCCTCTTCTCCACATATCGAACGCCTCATCGATCACAAGGATCCCAATCCTGTCACACGCATCCAGGAATGCAGGTGACGGCGGATTGTGGGCACACCTGATACTGTTAAACCCGTTAACCTTCATAAGCTCCACCCGTCGTTCTTCTGCCCGGTCAAAGGCTGCTGCTCCCAGGGGCCCGTTATCATGGTGCATGCAGCCTCCTTTCAATAAAAGATTCTCCCCGTTCAGGAAAAAACCTTCTGAACTGAATTCAATGGTACGTATCCCAAATCGGGTTTCCACTCTGTCTGCAGTGGTTGAATTTCCTGTTTCTATTTGGGTAATTGCTGTGTAAAGAACGGGAGATTCGACAGACCATAGAGCCGGAGATGATATTTCCAGTTCCTGGTTCAGCTTCAGGTTTTCATCTGCTTCCATGCTAATATCATCCTCTTTCGTGGCAACAACCTCCCCCGAAACATCCAGGATTTTCGTAAATACTTTTACAGACCCGGCGAGCCCTGACTGATTGATAATCTCATTGGAGACCGTTACACTTGCACGGTCCTTCTCAACTAACGGCGTTCTAACGGAGGTCCCCCAGGGAGCTACATGAACAGGTCCGGTAACGGTCAGCCAAACATGCCTGTAGATACCCGAACCGGAGTACCATCGGCTGTTCCTGCCTTCATTACGGACGCGAACTGCAATCATGTTATCTTCATCAAAATAGAGTTTCTCTGAAATATCATGCCAGAAACTGGTATACCCGTAAGGATGATTTCCCAAATGCATCCCATTGACCCACACATCCGCATTCATATATACACCATCGAATTGAAGATAGAATCTCTTCCCCTCAAGAGTACCCGGTACAAAGAATTCCTTTCTGTACCAGCCTGTCCCGCCCCGGAAATATCCCATGTCAATACCACCAACGGCACCGGAGTCCAGCGGGCTCTCCGTTCCCGGTATATCCTCAATGCTCCAGTCATGCGGCAGGTCAAGGATGCGCCATGTTCCATCATCAAAACCGGTATCTTCTGCCCCAGAGAGATCACCCAGGTAAAACTTCCAGTCAGCATCGAAAAGCAAATTTAAACGTGGACCTTCCGAACTTGAAAACAATGATGTATCAACCTTTTGTTTGTTTGAGCATCCGCATATCATACAAACAGCCAGGAAAATAAGACAGGTCAATCGAATAGGATTTTTCATTTGTATGTAATTTGATTTCTATTTATAGTATTCAACGGCACCAATATCAAATGCCTCACCAACGGGTACAGGTGTTCCCAGGATATCCACGGGACCCGGATCAATTTCAAACAGCTCCCTGAGATTAATACCATTATCGATCAGTAAAGATCCTTTGCCGGGAATAAAACCTGAAAGTGCTTCACGGGTGATCTTTTCCGGATCTGTTAACTCCATGGATCCTGCTTCACTGAAAAGGGGATCAATGTAATATCCTGAATATTTTTCCCCGATCATTTCCTTGCCGGTCTCTTTTGCCCATAATTCCAGGTTCGCAAATCCTAAAAATGATTCCTTCCCGTCCAGGTTCCAGTAAAGATTACCCTGGAAAACTTCCTCGCCCAGCTTGTTTCCTTCGGACAGAATGGATCCGTTATATACAAACACATTATTCCTGAAACAGAAACCGGGATAGTTGTCATAGACCCAGATATTGCTTCCACTGTCCAGGCTATTGTAGAATGTATTGTTATAGATCTGGCAATTATGCATGATCCCCCGGTCATCATTTTTCCAAATGCCGACAGAACCCGCGTTGATAATTCCATCATTATAACTGATATTGTATCGTACAGTGTTATTTTCCCACGGTTTGGCAGCCCCGGACTCGTAGAGGCCGAATCCCGCCCCTTCGTTATTATGAGCGATACAGTACTGGATGATAGAATTGGACACGCCCCCGTCAAAATCAAAACCTCCTCCGTCAGAGGCAACAGGATTAGTGCGGTTGTGATGTGCAATACAATACTGGATAGTGAAATCGGTACAGTCCCATATCCAGATCCCCACCGGACCGTTGCCTGTCCAGGGCATATCCCATCCGTTGTTGAAAGCTTCACAATACTCAATGGTCCCACCCTCAACCGATGAAGCAAGGATGCCGTTCCCGCTGTGACCCTCCAAAACAGTCGGATCACCCGGATTATTCTCTGCAACACAGTACCCGATATAGAGATTGTGGTTTGAGTATTTCTCCGGATCACTCTTTGTAATTCCGCTCACAAGGATCCCTGAAAATCCGTTTTCATGGGCATATACATGGGTAATGATGACATCGTCGCTGATGAGAACATGGATCCCGCTTTTTTGAAAACCGTATACTTCCACCTCATCTATATTAATTCCGTCACAGTTAGTTGCCAGCAATCCGTCAGTTGTATTACCCGATTTCCTGCCCTGGCCGCTAAGCTCCAGGTTTTCAATGGTGAGGTACTGACAACTGTCAGCACTAATCCCCTCCTGCGCCCCTCCCTGAATCACTGCTTTGCCCTCTCCATAGGATGAAACAGTCACCCTGGCATCTTCATTCCCCGAATCTTCCGGGGTCATCAATACTGTTCCTGTGAATTCATCGCCTCCCCTGAAGAGAATCATATCTCCGGGTGAGAAATCCTGTCCGTTTATCCTGTCTATGGATCTCCATGCCCTGCTTTCGGACAGACCGGAATTGGCATTATCTCCGGCCGAACTGATATAATAAACCTTTCCATTATTATTCGAGCAGGCAAATTCCAATGCGATAAGTACAATAAAAATAGTCCCGGGAAAGAAACGGATTCCTGATCTGTTATTTTTCATAACTTTTTTTTGATGTTTCTTGAATAGTACGACCTCCCAATCTGTCCATGTTCAGATCAGTGCAGCAAATAAAAA
>CAZIAU010000484.1:0-2788 GCA_964536755.1 uncultured Bacteroides sp.
TTCTTTTCATTAAATTTGTATTCAAAGAAATTACTAAATGGTGGAAGCGATGGAAATCAATGAAAAAACAACTATTGGCAGAATCGTCCGACATAACTACAATACTTCACGCCTATTCGAAAAGTGGCGAATCGATTTTTGTTGTGGAGGTGATAAAACGCTCGAACAGGCGTGTAATGAAAGGAATGTTGACTTAGACCAGCTGAAAAGTGAAATCGAGGAACTCATTATGCTGGAGGACTGGGATTCTCAATACCTGGAGGGCTTAGCCCCACGAGCTCTCTGCGATTATATCGTGAACAGGCACCATCAATATATTCAAGTGAATGCCCCTCTTATTAAGCAAAGGCTTCAAAAATTGATTGAAGTGCATTCCAACCAACACTCGCAACTATTTGAGATCCAAAGGCTGTTTGATGAAGCGGTTGATAAGTTAATCATTCATTTGAAGAAAGAAGAACTCCTGTTCTTTCCTTTCATTATAACACTTTACAAAGAAGTAAAGAGAGGAAATGATATAAGCGTAAATACATCAGAACTTGAAGAGTTACTTCTGCAGTTAGAATCGGACCATGATGCAGAAGGCAAAAGATTCCAATCCATAGCGATTTTAACAAATCAATACCAAATTCCCTCAGGTGGTTGCCATACGTTTGAGGTGACTTATCGTGCACTTGAGGATTTTGAAAAAGATCTTCATAGACATATTCATTTGGAGAACAATATCTTATTTCCAAAAATCGCGAAAATGATTAAATCTTATAATTCAAAGAAACCGGGGTATGCTGGCTAAGGACACAGAATATGCCATCAGGGCATTGGTATACATCCAGCTAAATAATCGGGAGAATAAAAGGCCCGGTGTCAGTGAGATCGCTCGAGAAATTGAAGCCCCCGAGGCTTATATGGCCAAGATCCTGCAAGTATTGACCAGGCACAGGATAGTAAACTCACGGAAAGGCCGGGGTGGCGGTTTTCATTTTACAGATGGCAATGATACACCTACCCTATACGAGGTAATCCTGGTCATGGAAGGTGATGCCTGTTTTAAAAAATGTGCCTTTGGATTCATGAACTGTAACCATATTAATCCATGTCCTCTCCATGACCTCTTTATTACCATCAGGGAAAATTTTCATTCCGTGACACACTCAGAGACTATTGGTTCAATTACTCAAAAAATAGTGGATGGCAAGGCGTTCCTTACATCGATTCCGGCAGATACTACAGCGGACTAACCAGTATGAATATTCGTGTAGGATTGACTCTCCGCGCAGCAGAGCTGCGGGGAACCGAGTTTACGAGCTCGGCGAAGCCAATGTGCTCGCATAATTCAGCCACATTTCTTTTCGAAGAGATTTCATTGATAGTGTTTCAAAAATATTTTGGACTGCTCTCAATGTTGGTTCTGAATCTGTACCAGATAGGTGGGATCCCTTTATTCATGCTTGACAGAATTAACGATAATGTGATTCCAAATGCCATATGAGCCAGGGTAACCGTTACTAAAAATTCGAATCCTCTTTTGAATTCCAGTCCAAAAACTCCAATACCCAGGGATTTGACAACAGGACTGACCATGAATCCAAGTCCAATAAGAACGCCAAAAAGTATTCCGTTCCAGGGTTTACTCTGCCCCATGAGTAAACTGAAAATAATACCGAACGAAGCTCCGTTCCAGAAATGATATGCCCAACCCGCCAGATCAGACCAGAAATCGGGTCCCGATGCAAATTGATTTAAAAGCAATACGCCCATTAAGCGAGGCATATCACCCGGCATTGTACCCAACCTGAACCCGGTTTCACGGATGATCTCCAGGGCAAAAGTTGACAGGATTCCTGCCAATATACCATTTACGGCCAAACGTGAAATGACTTTATATTGCAAGTGATCCAGTAATAGAATCAGTATAATGATCAGTGCAATTGATGGGATCAGGAATTGTATCGCCATTGTAGAAAGTTCTTTCACTCCTGCCTGGGCAACCACAAACAGATTTGGTGAAATCGCTGATAACAGAAGCAAAATGGAAATGAAGAATATTTTTCTTGTTTGACTTTTCATGATTCAACGTTTAATAAATATTTAAGGGAAGACTCGGACCTGAATCTTCCCTTTTGAACTTCTGTAAGTTACTCGGAGAACATTCCCGTTAACATGGCGATCTTATTATCAAGCTCTTTTCCAATCATACCCAATTTATCACCCTGGAAATAACCGAGTTCACTTGATGGAGTGAAATAATTAATATAGGTAACTCCGTTGTCCTCATAAATATTTACTCTTAGTGGTATCGCTAAACCAACTGCTGCGTTGTCAGTGAATGCATTTTTGCCAACGGAGGGATTTCCAATAAAGAGGGACTCAGCATTTAATGTCAATCCCGTCATGGATAGAATTTTCCCATGATTTATCTCGGCGAGGACCATCATACCCGCATTTGAGACACTTTTCTTAATTCCATTTACAGTGGCATCAAAATTTTTCGTCGATTTCACTGTTATGAGTTCAGCCTTTTGTGCCTCAACCTTAATAGCAAATAGGAACGAAGCAGCCATGAAAACAGTCATTATGGTCATGGCATTTCTTTGAATTGCAGATTTAGTACTTTTCATTTTTTCAATTGTTTTGGTTTTTTCAGAACCGCTGTTACCCGGACTTCAGTAACACTGTTGCCTGTTTTAAGCAAGAGTCGATGCACTTGCTTCATCCTGACGAACAATCGAAAAAATTTTTAAGTTTAATAATTAATATTTTTAATGGCACTGCTCAAGCCGCCCTGGAG
>CAZIAU010000484.1:2798-3348 GCA_964536755.1 uncultured Bacteroides sp.
TACAATGCAATTCAGGAGTCCATAATGTTTGAACTGGACGGGCTGTTGTATACCAAAATGGCTGTAAATGATCCCGGGAATATCAAGTGATATTTTGGTACATGAATATCGGTTGCCTTTTTCTATGGATTGACGGAATTCTTCCGAAAGCGGGAATCGTTGAGAAAATCCCTGGTAAGCATCTACGAACAAATCAGGTTCGTTCGATGGATTCTTTCTAACCTTTACAGCCAGGGCCCGTTCTAATTGTTTAAGTGGTAATTCAGACAATTCCGGAACAGGGATGTCAAGAAAAACCCGGTAGCCCCAACATGCCAACCGTCTGGCTGCTACCAGACCATCTCCACCGTTATTGCCCGGACCAATACCGATCAGCACCCTGCCACCGGTAGGTAAACTATAAACTATCAATCTTGCCAATTGCAATCCGGCATTCTCCATCATCAGTTCTACCGGCAGGTGATACCTTTCTGAAGCCAAGTAATCCATTTCCCTGAATCTTTCCAGCAAAAGGTGATTATCTCCAACTACATAATCTGGTATCTGCATT
>CAZIAU010000485.1:0-3328 GCA_964536755.1 uncultured Bacteroides sp.
TCCACCTGCTCCGATAAGTATAGGAAGTGCGATGTGAACCGGAAGCCAGCCCATGATTATAGGTTCCATGATCAGACCCCCGTAACCGCCTGCCAATGAGTAATTCAGTTCATCAACGGCATTGTAGGCGGGGTCATTAACAAATCCGTAACCTCCCATTCCGAGCCCAAATCCATGACCCACTATCCATTCTCCGCGTCCTCCCATAATAATTGCATCCCTGCCACCTGCCTGCGTGTATCCGATGGTGAGAGCACCATAACCTCCGCTGCCTGAGCTGGGGTCAAAAATCGTTTTAACCTCACCGGATTGCCTATCCTGATCTTCTTGATCCTCAGGCAATGGACTTACAGGTTCCGCCTTGCTTTCAAGAGGTTGGACACGTTCCACCTTGCTTTCAAGAGGCTGGACACGTTCCGCCTTGCTTTCAAGAGGCTGGACACGTTCCACCACGTTTGTTTTTGTTGTATCGGGCTCCTGGGCCAACAGTACAGGGACGGCCAGGGCCATTACCAGAATATAAGCTGCGATCTTTTTCATCTTTATGTTTGTTTTAATTGTTATTGTTTCCATCATCCATATTTTTAATGGCATTACAACCCGTATCGATATTAAATTTTATACCTATTATCAAACCCGTTCCTGTCTAAACTCATATCTGGCCTTAAAACCGGTACCTCACATTAAGACCAAAATCCCAGAAGTTGACCCCGAACAGCTGTTTCAGGGAAATCTCCATAAAGGGTTTAAAACTGCAACCGAAGCTCACCGGTGTATTTACCAGCTGATATTCAATCCCCAGGTACCCGTTCACTCCTAAAACGGGGGTGAAAAGCTTTCGGCCAAAATAGATCTCCCGGAACAGAACCCTGTAACTGTCGGTGAAATAGAAACCGGCATGAGGCCCGAATCCGTAGAGGAATTCCCAGTTCCCGAACTTGTCCATTCCAATTTCCTTGTGCTTCTGCCTGATAGCAGTGAATACTGCACCGTTATCGCGATAAGAAACCAGTCCCTCGTACGAGAGAGCCTCCTCAATATTTATCCGGATGCTGATCCCGGCTGTGTATCCTCCGCGTATCCCAATCTCTTTGGCATAGAATTGCGGGAAAGCATTTGCTGAAGCGCAGAGGAGTATGATGATGTATATATTTCTCATAACTTTTCTACTTATAGGAGATGTTGATAAAACACTTCTCAAGGGCATCAATTCTCACCTCTCCTGCCTGTTCACCTTCACCCAGTGTTCCGGTAGTCTTATAATGGCTCTTTCCGTCGAACGAATCTTCAGTAATCACCTCACTTCCCGGCAGCCGCACCACTGATTTTTCGTGATGCAGGATGTCAAATGCCAGGCTGGCTTTCCTGTCAAAAAAGAGTGTCACATCGGTGTATTCTGACACCACATAGATCTTGGTAAAACCGGGCATCACGTGCTCCATGGTCATTTCTCCATATTTCATATATATATCACTTTCCCTCAGGAAATCATATATCCAGACCTGCGTAAAACTGCTGTTTCCGTAAAAGTATTCCACATGCTGAAAATAAAGTTTGTCACGGCGCGAATCGATCTTCAGGACATTCACCTTTTCCACATTCAGTTTGGAAGACTTGCTCACCAGGTCAAGCTGGTTGACCTCTCCGAGCCCCAGGTCGGAATAAGAGAGTTTCATGGTGCAGGAACCCAGCGTTGATACCATCCCGTTTGCAAAACTGAGCGATATGGTCGAGTTGCCCGTCAGATTATTAGCTTTCAACACGCCGTTGGAAAGTTCGATATCCAACTGCCCGGTCAGATCATCCATATAGATGTCGCCAAATTTATTCTGCAGCACCACATCCATGTATACGGGAAGGTGTACCATATAATTTATCTCCACCTGCTTGTTCGTACCCGAAATGGTATGGGTGACCGATTTGATCTCGGAGGCAATGCGGCCGCTTTCACTCTTAATGACGGTTTTAGCAATGATATAGTTATTGGTCCCGGTAAAATCTATGCTGATATCATCTCTCAGTTTTCTCAGTTTTGAAGCATTTGACTCGGTCAGTGTAATATCCACTTCCACGACCACAGAGTCCCTGTCCCAGGTAGCCATCTGTATCTTCCCGTATTTATTCTGAATTTCCAGTGTGGTTTCCCTGGTAACGGAGAACTGCTTTCTCACATTGCGCCTGTGGGTGTGATCCTGTGCAGAAACCGCGTTCCCATAGACCAGTGCCAGCAAGAGCAGCAGCGTTGCCGGTTTATAGAGAATATGAATCATCGCTCTCATAATCTTGATTCTCCTTTTCTTTTAATTGTTTAAGCAGGTCTTCCAGTATCTCCAGTTTGACCCTGTAGTTAAGTATCATTGCCTCGATCACTTCAGGGTTCGAAACATTGTCCTTCAGATCATTTTTCAGTTCAGCGAAGGCCTCGTCCAGTTCTTCCATATCGGCTGTAAGCATCTCCTTTGCTGCCGGGTCTGCGGCCAGAAAGGGCTGCAACTCCTGAAAACGAAGGTTAACCATCTGGTTGTAATATTGCTCTGATTCCTGCATCTCCCGGTAAATTTCACTACCATAGAGGTCCGGTTCGGCCCTGTTCCCCGTAAGGAAATAGGTCCCTGCAGCGGATCCGGCAAAAACCATGGCAACAGCTGCTGCCACCCGTAACCACCTCAGGGGTTTACGCTTCCTGGCAAGCTGGGCATTCTCCGGATTGATCTTCAGCCAGATCGAAGGATCGGGCTGGTGGAGATCAAACTGCTCCCTGTTTTGCTTCACAAAATCTTCTAAACGATCACTCATAGCTCATCAATATTTCCTTAATTTTCTGTTTTGCTCTTAAAAACTGGCTTTTCGAGGTAGATTCTGAAATACCCAGTATCTCCGAGATCTCCTTATGGTCATACCCCTCGAGCAGGTAGAGAGAAAAAACGACCCTGTAGCCCTCCGGCAGCTGTCCCACTGCCTTCATCACGCTTTCCACCTTGAGTCTGATCTCCCCGTAATCCACGTAGTCATCCTCAGGTACCGGATCGTTGCTGTGTTCCGTGTAAACCAGGTCCACCCTTTTTTTCTTAAGGTGGTTGATACAGGTATTCACAACAATCCGTTTCAACCATGCCCCGAAGGACGACTCAAACCTGAAAGAACCCAGTTTACTGAATGCGTAGGTGAACGACTCCTGGAGCAAATCCTCCGCTTCCTCCTGCTGGTTGGTCATCCGGTAGCAGATGTTAAACATCGCCCTGTTGTACAGCGAGTATAACTGGTACTGCGCCCGGACATCACCTCTCTTGCACGATTCGATCACATCCCTGTGTATGTCCTCGTATTT
>CAZIAU010000486.1:0-3316 GCA_964536755.1 uncultured Bacteroides sp.
ATACTACAACACGAAATGGTCCATAAAAGAGAGTGGCATTCCATTGACAGGATAGTGGTGGAATTATTTGCAATGATAAACTGGTTCAATCCGGCAGCCTGGATGTTCCGTAAATCGGTTATTGAGAACCTGGAATACCTTGCCGACTCGGCTGTGATCAATATTGGAACTGATCCGGTGAAATACCAGTTGTCTATATTAAATCAATATATAGGAAGTGCTTCTGTTACGAATCTGTTCAGCAGTCAAATCAAAAACCGAATCAACATGTTAAATAAAAATTACAGAATGGGTAGTAATTGGAAAATAGCCCTGATCTTCCCGCTGGTATTCGTTACATTTCTGTTTATATCATGTACAGAAAAAGAACCCTCATCAATTAAGGATGGGGCCAGCTTAAAAACTACAGCTGTCGATGACAGTAAGATCTACTATGAAGTGGATGAAACGCCTACCTTCCAGGGAGGAGAACCTGTTGAATTCCGCAGATTTATCGCGCAGAATATCAGGTACCCCGGAGATGCGGCTGAAAACAGTGTTACCGGAAAAATAATTGTGAAGTTTGTAGTCCGAAAAAACGGCAAAGTTGAAATACCGGATGCCCGGGAGCTTGCAAAACTGGAGGGTATCGATATTGATGAAGTGGTTGTTGTGGCATACAAACCCATTACAGAGAATGTCCCTGCAGCCGGTGAGGAATATATTGAGATGTTAAAAAAAGAGGCTCAACGGGTTGTTACCACATCTCCTGACTGGGAACCTGGAAAAGTGAACGGCAAAGCAGTTGATGTGGCTTTTACTTTCCCAATTGTTTTTACACTTCAATAAACCGTGTAACGGGTGGCCATTAAAGCAGTAACCAGCATGCCTTGTCTGTCAGGGCAATAGTCGAGGACCGGATCGTTTCTCTGAAGAATGAACTGTTTTTCCTGGATGAATAACAGTTGGATTGCCCATAGCTCTGTATGTATTGATAATTCAATAATAATTCATAACATTTGTAGGTACAAACCTGCATAGTATGGAAACGCCTATTGTTCATCTTATACAGGGAATGCTTGCACCGGGGCTCATGATTTCCGCCTGTGGATTACTTTTATTGGGCATGAATAACAAGTACAGCCTGGTAGTCAACCGGATACGTCTCTTAAACGAAGAGAAGCGCAAGATCTTCCATCTGGAAGTAACCGATGAAATTGAAAGCAGCCGGCTGAGTAATATTGAACTGCAGATCAGTCATTTGATCGAACGAATTTCGCTTGTTCGAAACGCGGTATTCAGTTACTCCATGGCAGTAGCACTATTTATTGCCAGTTCAGTACTGATCGGAGTGACGATCAATACCCATACTCCCGCCTTTGACTGGCTGATAGTTGCCTTTTTTTATGCCGGTATGTTTGCGGTATTTGTCGGGATCATCTTCGCAGCCATAGAGGTCTGGAAGGGGTACAGGATCGTAAAAATTGAGATCTCTGAAGTCTATAAACCTATAAATTAGAGATACTTAACTGACTACAAGTTCCCGGACCATATACTGGTTCCCAATCCCTATTCTTAAAAGATATATTCCTTTCGGCCAGTTCTCAATCATCAGTGAAATATCATGTTCTGCCGGTGCCAGTTCCTGTCGTCTGATCGAGTGGACCATTTTGCCTGTTGCATCGAATGCTTCCAGTCTAAAATCGCTTTTTTCCGTGATCACGAAACGTAAATGAGCCTCTCCGGAAGCAGGATTTGGAAAAACAAGCAGGTAATCCAGGAGTTGCTGCTGAGCACCCGGGTCATTACTGGTGCCGGTAAACAGATATCCCTTAAGCATTCGACCTTCCGGATAGGAGTTCCCGTTCTTATCGGCCAGGTATGACGATACCCAGTCGGGCCGTTCCGGATAGGATTCATAACCCGACAAGAAATACTCTCTCCATTGTTCGTCGGTGAGTCGCTCAAAATCGGAGGTCACCTTTTTATGAAAAGAGGAAACCGGACCAGCAAAGGCCATATATTGCCCCGGATTACATGGATTCTCAGCAAGGAAAACACCCATATTAATATTGCCATTACCCACATGCAATACATGCCCAACCCTGTTTCCGAAAAAATCGGTCGGCTGGGTATGCACGTCTGCTACCGTAAAATCCCAGGATAGTCCTTTGCTCTTATCAAAGAAAAGATCGGTGTACCAGCCACTGATATAAGGCCCGGAGGCCATATATTCATTGATCATGGTCTTAAGAAATGTCACATCGTTTTCCGACAGTCTTATCTTTTCAATCTGTTTGATGGATATTAATTTCAGACTGTCCATGATTTCTGCATATCTGGAGTAATAATTAATAATGTCATCTCTGCATTCCACCTCACTATTGCCGAATACATCACTGAAAAAATTGGAAGCATTTTCAGCAAACACACTCAGAGAAACATAGAGTTCCGGGTAAGGTTCCACGAAGGTATAGGGATATGAACAGCCCGTTCCTCCTGTATATGATTGTTTTCCGTAAAGTAAATTATCATGCCTTAACTGTGCCCAGGAAGTGAGCTGGGTATTCAGTTTCTCATGATGCCATGCTGTGGTTTGCATAAAATAGGGTAACCCGTTCGAAGTGGGCGGGGGATTGAGAGTACGAATTGCTCCAAGCCAGGTATTATAAAGTGATTGATCCCAGAAATTATCATCATAAGATTCTACCAGGTATTTAAGCCCGGCCATATTGGCTGAATAGTTAAATGAGTCCAGTTCATTTTCAAGAAGCGCAAGGGCATCCTCGTTTCCCAGTGCTGCCATAACATCCAGCGGATCCGGCAGCGCCCGCTTCATCTTCTCTCCCATATAAATGATCCTGTCATATACCACCTCACTGAATACATAGGAATCCAGCAGGAATTTCTGGCCCAGCAATTTGTAGGAAACGGGCAGATTTCCCGGATCGGAGGATAAAGGATCAACATAAAAGAAATTGGACATGATCTTCTGCCCAAAATCATCCGATGCATTCAGTTCATCCATAAAAGAATCGAATGTCTCCTCGTTGAAAAGATCCTGGCTGGACGTTAGAAGCTTACTGGTAAGCGTTTTAAGCTCGCCGGGTGTCATGTTGTCATCGGGCCCTACCATATATGAGATGATCTCCTCATGCCTGGTCAGGTTTTCAATTTTACCGCATTCATACAAAACCTCGTTCAGGAGGATAGCTCCAAGCTGCATCCTTCTCAGTTCATCATCGGTCCAGTCCGGTTCCCACGGATTTTCGGGTGGCGCTGTTAGCAGGAAATCAATCCTGCCCAGCCACATCATGGCTTTGAAGTATTTTTCGAG
>CAZIAU010000487.1:0-1456 GCA_964536755.1 uncultured Bacteroides sp.
GGTATCGGGAACACATTGTACTCATTCAGCAGTTACTATTCCAGAGGTGTTCCCCCCATTTCTATCTCCGTTGAACAGGGCATAAAGGATGAAATCCTTGATAAGGGTGTAATTGGTGTGGGAGGCTACCTAGGGTACTCATCCAGTAAATACAGGTGGCTGAGTTCAGATTGGGGATGGAACTATTCCTATATCGTTGTCGGGGCAATAGGTACATTCCACTACCCGATTCTGGATGACCTGGACACCTACCTGGGAGTGCTGCTGGGGTATAACATCACCACAAGGCGGGATGTCGGGGATATCCCGGATTATTACAACGATTCCTATGCCCATGGAGGAGTTGCCTATTCGGGATTTGTGGGAGCCCGGTATTACTTCAATGATAAATTTGCAGTATTCGGACAACTTGGATACGGAATTGCTTACCTGACTTTAGGTGTGAGCTTTAAACTTTAGCTTAAGTAATGTCCGGAAGAATCGATGAATTTGGCATCTGAGATTTTGAATCTCATTCCGGAATTGTTATGTTTATAATAATTTAATCCTGTAATAAACCTTAAAACTTTGCTAACTATGAGGAAAATCTTAGAAAAAAGCTTTAGTGTTATCATGGCCTTTACACTGTTATTTGCGCAAACGACAAGTCTGTCCGCCATGGTTTCCATTCCTTTACCCAGTGTGGATGAATCGGTCCTTGTACTCGATGAAACAGCACTTGATGCGGCAATGATGGAATTAAATGAACTGGATGAGTACCTGAGCGCCAATGAAGGGGTAACTTTTGCTGATCTGGAATCATCCGGAAGTGAATTGATTGTCAATATGGATAATTCTACTTCTCCTTTGGGAATGGATTCGGCCAGTGAGCCACCTCTCGGGATACCCTCATTCCTCTGGGGATGTGTCTTTACACTTGTTGGAGTATTGCTTGTATATGTATTAACTGACGGTGATAAGGATGAAACCAGGAAAGCTCTCTGGGGTATGCTGGTGTCGTTTGGAGTATATGTTATCTTCTACGTGGGTGTATACAGCTGGGCTTTCTAGCAAAAACGTTAAAATTAATAAAAAGGATGCCCTTGATTTTTCGAGGGCATCTTTTTTCTAACCATATTTGTAATCATTAATGGATTATGTCCATGCCTTTTTACCATCACAGGTTAAGAATCGCCGGCCAGCTTAGATCGGTGGTGTTATTTTGCACTATTTTCTTTGGTCTTTCACAGGGAATTCAGGGTCAGGAATATTACAGGATAAATGCCGATTTCACCGTGAAGATTAAGAGGGGTGATGGTAGTATGAACCTCACCAAAGGGGTGGTTTACTATGACAAGAACATCCGGGAGCTGATCTACCGGCTTTCATTTCCTCAACCGGAGGTGTGGGTAATAGCCGATACATCAATATTCAAAACAAGAGCGGACACGCTCTACGAGAGGACAACTATCCCTTC
>CAZIAU010000487.1:1466-3297 GCA_964536755.1 uncultured Bacteroides sp.
GTTTTCCATCTTAGTCTGAATTCCGGGATCAGCGATTACGGACTGAAAAAATCAATGTACAAGGTCTCCAAAGTGGAGAAAAAAAATGACCAGGTCCTCTCCTACTGGAAAATCCCAGATAAACTGAAATCTCCCATAGACCATATAATTGTTGCCAAGCAGGATAACCGGCTGGTAAGTGTAATCATGGTGGGAAAAGATTCAAGGATTCTCAGCCGGCAGTTTTTCAGGGATTACATAAAAATCGATGCTTTTGAATTCCCCAGGCAGATCGTGCAGATCCTCTACGATGAAAACAACCAGGAAAGCTATCATGTAACGGAATTTGAGAATATACAGGTCAATAATACGGAGCATGATGATCTGTTCCGCTATATGATAAATTCAGTTAACTGATATTCAATGCCGATTTTAAAATGCATATTACCGGTTCTTTTACTAACCTTGTGCTTTCAGCAGATGATCTTCGCCCAGATGCAGTTTGATGAAGAGCTTTATGATCTGTTTGAATCAAAGGATACCGCAAATCAGGATTACCTTTCTCCCCTGAAAAAAGCCTACAGCGACATATCCATTGTTGTATCAGCAGGCTTCCTGGCCTATAAGTCCTTTGTTTCCTCCCAGGACAATCCATCATGTGTTTTCACCCCTTCCTGTTCAGAATATGCGGTAGAGTCCATCCAGAAAAAAGGCTTTTTCCTCGGTTGGTTATCCGCATTTGACCGTCTGAGCCGCTGTCACGGGCTGGTCAATCCCCATCATTATCCGTTTGATACTGAGAAGATGCGCTACTATGACCCTGTTCAAATTAAATAGACTGACATTATCTGCTCTGATCTGTGTTTATTCCCTGCCTGCATTGACACAAAGGGATCTGATGGATTATGAAAATTCATTGAAGTTTGCACGCTATCTGAACAGTACCATGCAATATTCATTCGCAGCAGGGGAATATGAAAGACTGAATTTTCTCTGGCCGGAAGATTCTGCGGTCCAGCTGGAACTGGTCAGGACTTACCGGCTCAATAAGGAATGTGAACAATTCTCGAATTCTTATAACCTGATTTCAAAGAATAACAGGTTAATTCTATACCCCTCCTATGCCAGGGAATACCTTCGGTTCTGCCTGGAATGCAAAATTGAGCATCCACGGTTCTTCAGTGTGGCCGGTTCACTGGGACCCTCCGAAGAAAGTTTTTACAGACTCGCTTATTACTGGGTCAATGAAAAACACGATTCCGCATTCATTTACAACAGATCAAATGCTGAACTTCTGGCCGGGACCAGTCCACCGTTGTATCATCTTACCACGGCATTTGAAAACCAGAAATATAAAAAGCCTGTTCTGGCCATGTTCATGTCAGCCATAATCCCCGGTAGCGGGAAAGCCTATTCAAAAAGATGGGCTGATGCCTCTTTTTCTCTTATATTGGTCGGTACCAGCGCTTTTGCATCATACCGCGCTTTCAGAAAAAAAGGAGTTACTAGCTTCAATGGATGGCTATTCGGAGGAATAGCTTTAAGTTTCTACTCCAGCAACATCTATGGCTCCTATAAGTCAGCCAGAAAGTTTAATGAGGATCGCAGGCTCCAATATCAGAAAGATGCTGAAGGTATTATCTACAATTCTTTTTAGTCTGTCCTGGGTATTTACACTCAGTTCACAGGATATTCACCAGATAAAGAGGTATGCCGATGATCAATTTAATAAGGGTAATTATTCGATCGCTTTAAAGGAGTATCAGAGGATTTTACTGTTTGACCGGGAAAAAGAGTTTCAGGAACTGTACGAACAGATCGCATCCATCTACTATAATCAGAACGATTTCAG
>CAZIAU010000488.1:0-3293 GCA_964536755.1 uncultured Bacteroides sp.
AGGTGTAGGCAATAAGGTGCATCCGGGTATTAAGATCCCGTTTATTGCCATGCCGACCACCTCCGGTACCGGAAGTGAGATGACAAAGAATGCAGTCATTTCCGAGGTGGGTGAAACTGGTTTTAAAAAATCTCTCAGGCATGATAACTTTATTCCTGATATTGCAATTGTTGATCCTGAACTGACGATCACCTGCCCGGCCTCTCTCACAGCTACATCCGGCATGGATGCCTTTACGCAGTTGCTGGAGTCATATGTATCCAGCCAGGCCAATCCTATGACAGATGCCCTGGCCCTGCAGGGACTGAAACAGATAAAGAAGTATTTATTAAGGGCTTTCCTCGAGGGAGAGGATAATATAGAAGCCAGGACAGGAATGGCTCTGGCAGCAATGTTTTCAGGAATAACCCTGGCACATGCAGGACTCGGACTTGTACATGGCCTGGCTTCTCCGCTGGGAGGCTTTTTTGATATGCCTCATGGTGTAGCCTGTGGTTCTCTAATGGCTCCTGTATTTGCACAAACTATTGATAATCTTAGCGATAAGCCTGACCATCCCGCTATCCAGAAACTTATTATTGCAAGCAAAATATTTGCTGATTTCAAATACAAGACTGAAAGTGAGTATTTAACCTCTTTCAAGGAAAAATTAATTCATATCACAGGACTGCTGGAGATCCCAAGGCTTTCCAGGTATGGCTTTGGAGAAGATTCAATTCCAAAAATAATTAAGAATACTTCACATAAGTTCCATCCAGTAAAGCTTTCAGAAAAACAGTTGATTGATGTATTAAATAGCAGGATCTAATTCGCCCGGAATTGTATCGTGGAGAGATTCGATGTTTTCGGCATCAATACTGAAATAATGATCGAAAATGTGTATATCATCCGAGCTTTCAAAGAAGCTGCCGGGCACGTGCTTCTCTAAATCCCTGGTTTGCCAGACATCTGGATTTATAAAAGGATTGAGAAGAGGATCATAATTAATTGATGAACCATCTTTGAAAAACTTGATAGGTTCATTTTCAAGATCCTTCATATATATGACCAGGCTGTCATAATAAAAAGAGAAGTATTCGAAACCATCCAGACAATCACAATTTATTGAATAGAAGTCGTCTGCCACTCCAGGTTGTATCCAATCCCCATCTGAAAGATCGGAAGAATAGGTAAGGGCATAGATGGGAATGCTGGTTTCATTCTGGATAGATATCCAGGAAAGATCTTCATCCGCACAACCGGCAAGCAAAAACAGTATCACAAGTACAGGAAATGCTCTCATTACATTCTTTTTGAAATTTCAATACCGGTGTTTGATATAAATAACTTTATTGCTATAGCCAGCAGGATGATCCCGAAGAACTTCCTCAGAATATGTAATCCGTTTGGCCCGAGCAACCTCTCAAAAAACGTTGTAAGATGCAGCACAAGATAAACAATAATCATATTCAATGAAAGAGCTATTAAAATATTTATTGAATGATATTCAGCGCGAAGAGAGAGAATGGTAGTTATTGATCCGGCTCCGGCAATGAGTGGGAAAGCTATGGGTACTATTGCACCGCTACCCCCTGATTCATGTTTAAAAAGCTGGATACCAAGAACCATTTCAATTCCCATTAAAAATAAAATAACAGAACCTGCGATGGCAAATGAGGAGATATCTACACCGAAAAGACCGAGTAATGGTTCCCCTATGAAAAGAAAAAGCAATATGATCCCAAAGGCTGCAAGTGTCGTTTTTGCAGGGAAAATGGCCCCGGTTTTCAATTTAATATCCAGTATCACCGGAATGGAACCGAAAATATCAATAATGGCAAACAGGACCATAAATATTGCCAGTATCTCCATAACATTGATATTCATGACCCAGGTGGTTTTAATTTGGCGTGTAAAGATGATATAAATTGCTGGAATATTAATGACAATCAGGCAATCCTTTAACTTTTCTATTCTTAAACATACCGGAGAAGAAGCGCCAAGTGATTTTTCCAGGTGTTAACCAGACGATGCGTACACCATTTCTTTTATTCCCAAGGATGCGATGGACCAACCACGGGGCAACACACTCAGCCGTGTCTGCAAGAGTATTAAAGACCTTGAGGGACTCCGTGTTTTTCTCAGGCGCTGTTCGCAAAGGTTCAAGCAGCATTTCGGTGACAACCATTCCAGGGCTAATGGAACCAATTATTACAGGCTGATCGAGGTACTCCTTAACCAGAGATCCGGTGAAGTACCTGATAGCATTTTTTGATGTGCCGTAAACGCTCATTCCTTTCATCTTCCTTCTGTCGCTGCCAAATCCTTCCATATTATAAACCGCACCGAATCCCTGTTTTATCATGCCGGCGATTGCTACTTTTGACCCAGATCAACTGCAGCGGTTTTTAGTGTTTCCGAATTTCGGCCTGAAATGGTCACCAGGCATCCCTTTCTCATGAATTCCAGTGCCAGTGCATTCCCTATACCTCTTGATCCCCCTGTGATTACTATATGTTCCATTAGATTCAGTTTTTACAAAAATAGGAAAGCCGGATGAATAATCTCCGGCTTAAACTGAATCAAAAAATAGATACCGGGAATTTTAATTTTTGGTTTTTATGGTGCATCCCACCGCTTTGGTCACTGCAGGAGATGGTTTCTCACCGTTTGTAACAGCTCTGATGGCATCTTCAAGCCATCTTTCAGTAACGGATTTCGAATCCATTGCATTATTATCAATGGCACCAATGTAAGCCACCTTAAATTTATTACCATTCTTTTCAAGCAGGTATACGTGTGGTGTGCGGGTGGCTCCATAGGCTTTGAATACCTGATGGATATCGTCTTTCAGGTAAGGAAAGGGGTACTCTTTCTCCACTGACCTGGCTTTCATTTTTTCAAAGGTATCTTCCGGCGATATTCCCGGATCATTTGAGTTGATAGCAACAACCGGGAATCCCTGGCCTGCATATTTTACATGAAGCTGGATTATTCTATTTTCATAAGCTTTCGCAAACGGACAGGGATTACATGTGAAAACAACGATTAATCCTTTCTGGTCATTATAATCAGACAGGGAAACAGTTGTTCCGTCCACATTTTTGAGTGAAAAGTCCACAGCGTTGTCACCAGGTTTTAAACCGGCACGAACGAGAATTAATGTTGTGAACAGAATTGCAGATGTTAAAAAAGCCTTTTTCATATTAATTCAGGATTTGATTTACATATTCGAATAGTTTCGCCTTTGACAACACCCCTTCATGGAACATCATCTTTTTGCCGTCGAAAAAGTGGACGTCAAAATAGCCCCT
>CAZIAU010000489.1:0-3291 GCA_964536755.1 uncultured Bacteroides sp.
TGGTCTACTAATACACTTCATACTGGTTAACTGATACACTCCATTCTTCACCAGTTCCGGAATTGTTCTGTAAAATCAAAAATGTATTCCAGGATGGTCCTGTCGTTTTCATGGAGTGGCTCTCCCTTTCGTTCAGTTACACGTTCGGCTGTTTTCATCATTTTGTCCAGCCTGTAAGTGGTAAATCCCGAAGATCCTCCCCAGCTGAAGGATGGAATGAAATTCCGGGGAAATCCCGAACCGAATATATTGGCTGATACACCCACTACCGTTCCGGTATTAAACATAGTATTGATACCGCACTTTGAATGATCCCCCATAAATAGTCCGCAGAACTGCCGGTTCGTATCGATATACTGTTTTACAAGGTAATTCCAGATCTTAACCTCGGAATAGTTATTCTTCAGGTTGGAGTTGTTGGTATCTGCACCCAGGTTGCACCACTCTCCAATCACACTGTTACCAAGGAACCCATCGTGCGCCTTGTTTGAGTTCCCCTGGACCACCGAATTGTTGATCTCGCCACCCACCTTGCTTGACGGCCCGATGGTGGTGGGACCATAAATCCTGGCCTGCATCTTTACGATGGATTCTTCACAGAGGGCAAAGGGTCCCCTGATAACACTTCCTTCCATAATTTCGCTATCCGCTCCCAGGTAAACTGGGCCACCAGTCGTGTTCAGAGTGATGTATTCACCTTTGAACCCCGGCTCAACAAAGACGTTCTCATCCCCGATAACCTGTACAGTTGAACTGAAATTCCCCGATTCTCTTCCACCTGTGATAAGTTTAAAGTCCCGCCCGATCTCCTGACCATTCAGAACGAATATTTTCCAGGGATAGTCAACCAGGGATACCTCTCCATTGTAATCCACCGCTTTCGTTAACCATTTATCAATCTCAAATACCCTATCTGGACCGGCCACGTCCCTGACGCCCAGCAGGATATTCTCTTTTCTCATAGCATTCCCCGCCGGCAGATCCTTTAGTGCTCTCAAAACAGTTTCATCAGGTAACAGCGCTCCATTGATCAGCAGGCTGTCACTTCCCGGTTCAAGCGGGAATTTATTCCCGAGATATTCCCGGGTTAAAAATGATGCCCTGGTTTTCAGGTGCTTCTCCCATTTTTCGGCGATGGTAAGAATGCCCACCCTTAATCTGGAGACCGGGCGGGTGAAAGTAAGGGGGAGGAGGTTGTCCCATGATTGATCGTCGAACAGGACCAGGTTCATTTTTTATTTTAAATGTATAAAAAAAGCGTATATCATCTCCCGAATATCCTGACAGCTCTGCAGGTCGGGTGGAAATTGCCTAGTCACGCTGCATCCTGCAATGAGAATTACCCCTGCTTCTTTCCCGCTAAAATAAAGGATAGTCGTTTTGCAAATTCAAAAACTCACCTACCCGTTAGTTTTTCTTAAAGTGGTGAGTTTTTGTTATAAGTTCCCCAGATTCACATATCCTATATATTATTAATTATAAGACTGTTAGGTTAGATAAAAGCGAGTATTAAAAAATCTTGAAAGTCACACAAATGTAAAAAACCAACGACCCTGTGAGTTTCTGTTTTCGCAAAATATGATACCCGAACATTCTTATAAATCAGGTCATATTTGAAAGCCATCTTCCGGTCAGGAAAACAAAAAAGCCACCCCGCTTGAGATGGCTTTAAAAAAAGGATCTGACTTCCCTCTATTTTTTCTTCTTATCCAGGTGTGACTTATAACGGTTCATGAATTTGTCCACGCGTCCTGCAGTATCTACCAGTTTCATTTTACCTGTATAATAAGGGTGCGATGAACTGGAAATTTCCAGTTTGATAAGCGGATATTCATTTCCATCTTCCAGTTTCACAGTCTCCTTTGAAGGAGCAGTCGACTTGGTTACGAAGGTAAACCCGTTTGACATGTCCCTGAAAACTACCAGCCTGTAGTTTTTCGGATGTATCTCTTTTTTCATTGTCCTGATATTTTCAATAATCTCCGCTTTTTTACAAACGGACTGCAAAGATAGTAATGTTTGTGAAAAATTCAAAAATTTCAACTCAAAGAGAACCACTGTCTCATCAGCTCATCTTCGGGTGATTTATCGAGGTGTAAATGATATACAAACTCATTCTTTTTTGAGATGTAAACATAATCTTTCTCCCACTCTTTGTGATGAAGGGTTATCTCTTCCACTGCCTGAAGTATATAATTTACTTCATCGTCACTGGTGGTTGGATGAAGCGACCACCTTACCCAGCCCGGTTTTTCCGAAAGATCCCCGTGATTAATCTTATCTGTGATGCGGGCGGACCTGTCATAGGTGACCTCCAGTAAAAAATGACCGTACGTACCAGCGCATGCACATCCTCCCCGGGTCTGGATACCATAACGGTCATTCAAAAGCCTGACGAACAGATTAAAGTGGATACGGGGATGGTAAAAGGAGATTACACCCAGCCGGTCATCCACGTTATTTGCAAGGATCTCTATTCCTTTGATATTCCTGAGTCCGGGCAGTGCCATCCTCAACATCTCATCTTCCCGTTTCAGGATATTATCAGTTCCCATCTGTGCTTTAAGTTCAATGGCCAGGGCCGCCCTGATGGATTGAAGGAACCCCGGAGTGCCCCCATCCTCGCGCACTTCGATATCTTCTACATATTTATAGTTCCCCCAGGGGTTTGTCCAGTCAACCGTGCCTCCTCCCGGGTTATCGGGGACCTCTGCCGTGTACATGGCCTTGTCGAAGATCAGTACGCCCGAGGATCCCGGACCGCCCAGGAACTTATGGGGAGAGAAGAAAATGGCATCCAGTTTTTCCATGGGATCTTCAGGATGCATATTGATATCCGTGTAGGGGGCACTGGCTGCAAAATCGATAAACACCACTCCTCCGTAAAGGTGCATAAGCTTTGCCATCTCGTAAAAGGGCGTATGTACACCCGTTACATTGGAACATGCAGTAAATGAACCGATCTTGAATTTCCGGTCTTTGTATTCCTCCAGTTTCTTTTTCAGATCCTCCAGGTCCACCCTCAAATCTTTTGTGGGTTCGATCATCACCACATCGGCAAGGGTTTCGAACCAGGATGTGTGATTGGAGTGATGCTCCATGTGGGTAATGAATACCACCGGGCGTTCCTTTTTCTTCACGCAGTCTTTGCCCACGCCTCCGCATCCTTTCAGGCTGAGAATGCGCATCAATTTGTTTATCACAGCTGTCATCCCGTACCCGGCTGTAATGATCACGTCGTTGGGACCCGCATTCACATGTTCTTTGATCAGTTTGTGTGAACTGTTATAG
>CAZIAU010000490.1:0-3281 GCA_964536755.1 uncultured Bacteroides sp.
CATTGTCAAGCTGCCAGCAGGTTATATCGGAGAACGAAATGTTGTCCCTGTATACCTTGATATTATCATCGTTCGCCCATATAAAACAATGTGACACATCTGACCCTGCATAGGCGGCTATCCCATCCACATTGTAAACCCATCCTCCGATAACCTTTACCCATTCGACCAGGTTGTTCATACCGATCAGCCTGACTGAAAAGCGTTTGGAATCCTCTACCACAATTCCTTTCAGAATAATGTTATTGCTCTGATTAATGGCTTCCACGGTATGGGAAGCTCTGTAATCTATCCGACCTGCAGAGAGAACCCCTCTCCCGAAGATCTTTACATCCGGGTTCCCATCCATGATAAGCGTACCGTAAACCCAGGCGCCTCCATCCAGGTAAATATTCTTCACTGAATAAGGGACCCTGTAAATACCGATATCATGAACACCTGGTGTAAACCATATTCCTGTAACGGAGGGGGGAACCGCTGCGATATCCGATCCGGTTGCATGTTCCATTACCAGGTAGTTATCCGAACCGGCAGAAGGCACGTCTGTTTCCAGCGGATTGGCAAAGATCATCAACCCGTTCTTATAACTGTCAGGTCCGATCTCCACGGAAAACTGGCCCGGTTCCGAAAGTGTAAATGTAATTTTATTGCCTTCCATTACCGGTAATATGCCATATCTTGAAGGGAGGATCCTCGCCTGACCGGCTAACGGGACTTTTCCCTGGTCCAGAATCGTAACCTTGACCTCAACCTTCCCTTTGAAAGAGAAGTTGACCCAGTCTATGCTCCTGCCACTGAACTTGTCGAGCGGATTCTTATCCTTGGTCAGCATCCCCATATAGCCCTCCTGGTACTTCGGACAGGCATTCTGGAACACAATAACCTCCTGCTCCTTAAGTCCCTGTCTCACTTTTACCTCATAGATGGAAGATCTGGGTACACCCGGATAATCTTCAGGATCGTTGTACGTGACCAGCGCGTCATCTGAGTCTCCCTTTGGGATCCCGGGTATTTCATCAGGGGGGAACTGAAATTCCTGTTCACATCCTGAAAACAGAAGCAGCAATGAGATCCCCAGGGCATGGAACAGGCTGAACCGGTCTTTGTTTTTCATATTCAAATATTGAATTGCAACCTACCTGGAAGGTCTCCTGATAAAATTATGTTTTTCTTCGCAAATTACATCGGGCCATCCTTCTGCATGGCCCTTAAGCAGGAGGAGACGGTTAATGGAACAAACCGCAATACATCCAGGATCCTGAAAGGCTTTCTTCACCATCCTGTTGTATTGCGGTTCCTGTCCCGGGAAAGTATCTTCTCTGACGGATTATACCTTACCGTTTAATGAATTTTGTTGTTCTTCCATCGGACCGGATAAAATAGTAACCGGGATGCAGATCTCCGATATTTACGGTCACTAACTCCTCTGTGGAAATTATCTCCCTGATCTTTTTGCCTGTTATGTCAAAAATGGTCAGATCTGATATGCTTCCGGCGGGTCTGCGGATATGTATTACTTCGGATGCAGGCACGGGGTATATATTTAAAGTCTGCTCAACCGGTTCATTTATCCCTGTTACAACAATAAAAGTGATTGAATAAGTCACGGAGGTTTCTTCATCTTCCGCTGTGACGATCACAGTAGTGGTCCTGGCTATCGAATCGCCCAACACATCTGTAGCAGGGATCACCTCGTATGTGGCATTTTCATTGGTCGGTACCGCATCCACTGTCGGGACTTCAGTAAAGCCCATAGGAAGATATACAGTGTAATGCTTGGTACCTGCATTGAAATCCTCAACAGTTACTCCCTCAACCGTCAGATCGGAAAGGGTCGCATCGGTGGATACAGCAGCTTCTGTCTGGATCATGATGCTTGCATCATCCAGATACATAACCTCTTCTCCATCAAACCCTTCCTGGTTATAGGACCTGAAGAACACATCTACAGTATCGGTGCTGAAACATGACCATTGCCATGTGAATTCCTGCCATTCATTCACAATGGTGTTATCGGTGTGGATCCCCGAACTGCTCGAAAAATTATATCCTCCGGGCTTCCCGATCACCCAGGCGAAGAAATTGGTGCCTTCCGTGTGATATGCCCATACAGTCAGGTTATATGTCATACCGGAATCGACAACAATATTCATCCTCTGCCCGTAATCGGTAACTGCCTTATTACCTGTTATGGTAACAGCAGCTGAAGATGATCCGCCATGCACAATGGTAGTCTCCTGTTTCACTGAAATACCTTCTTTTTGAATGTCCCATCCGACTGCCGTATCTGCGTCCCATAGTTCAAAGTCAAAGTTCTCCAGAAGTTCTTCGGCCATAGGTACTTTAGTGACTGATACATCGTCTACATAAGCAATCTCCTCCCCGTCAAATTCTGCCTGGTTATAGAACCTGAAAAATACATCCACGGTATCATTGGCGAACGAGGTCCATTGCCACGTAAACTCCTGCCAGTCATTGACAATGGCGTTATCGGTATGAATACCTGAACTGCTTGAAAAATTATACCCTCCGGGCTTCCCTACAACCCAGGCAAAAAAAGTGTTTCCTTCAGTATGGTAAGCCCAGACTGTAAAGATATAAGTGGCACCGGAATCGGCTACGAATTGTCTCGCCTGTCCAAAATCTGTAGTCGCTTTGTTACCTGTGACTGTAATGGCCGCTGAAGAGGAGCCTCCATGTACAATAGTCGTTTCCTGCGCTACTGATATACCATCTTTGTGAATGCCCCATCCTGCCGCAGTATCAGCCTCCCAGACTTCCAGGTCACCGTTTGTCAGGAGATTTTGTGCAGCAAGATTACCGTTCATGCCAAAAAACAGTATCAGCATGGCCAGGCCTGCTAAGTGAGTGTAATTCTTTCTCATAAGTTGCATTTTATTTGATTATTAAGTGTTTAGGCCAAATATATATATAATATAAAAATAAAACAAACGTTTGTGCAAATATTTTTCCTAAATTTAAGACAACCCCAATTTGTGTCCATAATATTCTTCCAGGTTTGACAGGTTATCAAGTGTCTCGGTTATGAGAATTCTTTCGGTAAAAATATTTATCTTAGTGATTATAAACTACTTAACAAATTATATTCTGTTGCCTGTGAATTCACAGGATGATCCTGCCACAGGAACTGCAGATCAGTCACCACATCACAAAGCTTCTTTTGCAGCTCAGGCAGGTTAATAATTCTTCAATAATTGACATTCGTTTGTGCTAAATCATAGCCTGCTATAATACAACGGGCATGAATTGCTCAAAATTAA
>CAZIAU010000491.1:0-3277 GCA_964536755.1 uncultured Bacteroides sp.
TATATTATCGGGGACAGCAGGAGTTTCATTTCCGGGGCCATTTATAACCGCAGGGGGATGATCAACAACTACAAAAAGCTCTACCTCTATGCTTTTACAGGTGCCGGCGGCGTGTTGTCAAAGTCGAAGGTAAAGGACCTTAACAACGGCGGGGAGGAACCGCTGACCAATCCTGGCTATGATAACACCCTGAACTATGGGTTCATTTTTCCAGTGGGAGGCGGGATAAAGTTTGCCATCGATCCGAGATGGAGCGTTGGAGCGGAGATCGGCTACCAGTTTACCACCAGCGACCACCTGGATGGTTATCAATCAATCTACTCACAATATAACGACTCATATTACCTGACCTGCGTCAAGGCCATCTACCGGATCCGCAACAACCGGAAAGGCGTACCCGTTTTCAACAGGTATTACCGGTAGATTGACAAGGTACTGCGGGAAAAAAGGCACTGTGAACAATAATACATGCCCGGGTGATCCCCGGGTTTCTTTTTTTCTTATCAACACATCAGCCTCCTATTGTTAATAACCTGAGGGGATTAGGACCGGGATACCTGCACCATATTTAATTATTTTTATACCCGAAGTCATTCACGATCCCGGAAATGAAGAAACATCTATGGCTACCATTGATTGCCGTCATCCTGATTTTGTCAGCTGATGGTTACGGCCAGCAAAGGAAGCTGCAGAGATATGATACGGATCTCTATATTTCTGCTGTTTCCTTTAACAGGGATCTTGATCCGGCCGGAAAATCCATATTGAACAATTTCAGTGGATTCAGGCCAAATGTGGGATTCAGGACCGGGTTCAGGATAACGAAGGACCTGTTGGTAACCATGTACCTGGGATATATTATGTACGGGGGTAAGCTGGAGGAGAATTCCGGCTACATGAATAACTATTCCTTTAACAGTGCGGCATTTCAGCATACGCTGAGAATGGAATACTTTTTTATCGGGGATGGCAGGAGCCCCAATCGGGGGGCAGTATATAACCGGAGGGGAATGATCAATACGGAGAGAAGGTTTTACCTCTATACTTTTGCCGGTGCGGGAGGGGTGCTCTCCAAATCAAAGATAAAGGACCTGAACAATGACGGAGAGGAGCCCCTGGCCAATCCGGGATACAACAACAATTTTCAGTATGGATACGTATTTCCCATGGGAGGCGGGATCAGGTTTACACTCAGTCCGGTCTGGAGCATCGGGGCAGAGTTCGGGTACCAGTTTTCCACCTCCGATCTTATTGACGGATACAGCAGGGAGGATCTTTCCGGTGCCGGAGACTCCTATTACCTGACCTGCGTGAAGGCCATCTATAAAATACGGAACTACCGGAAGGGCATTCCATTTTCTTAAAAAAACATAAATCATTGACCTTGTTGCTTTCGCTGGCCGGAATGTTCCCTGGTTATTCTTATATTTGTAACCCCGTAAACCTGTGAGGCCGGGGACAATAATAATTTACCGTGGAATACCGTTTTTCCTGGGGGGGAGTATACTGAACTAATATTTGATCAATGAGAGGGAAATTCCTGGTTATCAGCACTGTTGTTTTGCTGGGGCTTTTTATGCCTGCCCGGGGGCAGCGGAGGACCGATATCGGTTTTATGACCGCCATCCCCTGGTACCTGGGTGATCTGAGTTCCACGGTGCCTCAGCCGAATGTGGTTCCGCCGGCCATAGGGCCCATCCTTCGGTACAGCTTCAATATGAGAAATTGCCTGAGGGCCCATGCGGTTTTCTATGAGCTGAGTGGCTCGGGGAATATTTTAGGCGGAGAAGAGGTCCTGTTTCAGTCAAGTTTCGTAGATTTGGGCCTTGATTTTGAATTTAACTGGTGGCCCTACGTTTCGGGGTCGCCCGTATCGAAGTTATCACCATTTGTTTCGGCCGGGCTCGGTTACAGTCTGAACTATACAGGCGGATCGGTTTCGCACCTCTACCTGCCCTTCGGGGGCGGGCTGAAGGTAAACATGGGCAAGAGATTGAGCGGGGGGATCGAGGTAAGTATGCGAAAGTCTTTCAGTGATCTGGTGGACGGCGTGGCAAACGTAGGTGGAGATGACGTTCAGACTATAATAGGGAACAACGACTGGTACTTTTTCACAGGGCTGTTCCTGACATATAAGATATTTACTTTCAGAGATGTGTGTCCGGCATACGAATAAAAAAAGAGGATTGGTTCAGGAATGAATTTGAAGGATCAAATAACAAAGGAAAGACTGCCCAGGCACGTAGCTATGATCATGGATGGCAGCGGAAGATGGGCACAGAAGAAAGGCAGTGAACGCCTGTTCGGACACAGGAATGGTGTGGAATCGGTACGCCAGGTGGTTGAAGCAGCGGGAGAACTGGGTATAGAATTTCTTACCCTTTATGCTTTCTCCACCGAGAACTGGAACCGTCCCAGGACAGAGATTGATGGGTTGATGTCGCTGCTCACCAATACCATCGCCAATGAAACCAGTAAACTAAACGAAAATAATGTCCGCCTGCTAGTGATTGGAAATGTCGCTGACCTTCCAAAGAGCGTGCAAAAGAATCTCAATCAGTCGATGGAGATCACATCGGGGAATACCGGTCTCCGGCTTGTGCTGGCACTCAGTTACAGTGGCCGGTGGGAGATCACCGATGCGGTAAAAAGGATGTGCAAGGATGCCCGGTCCGGGAAACTGGATCCTGACAGTATTGACAGCCGTCTGGTGGAGTCATATCTGGCCACCTCTTTGATGCCCGATCCGGAGTTACTTATTCGTACAAGCGGTGAACGGAGGATCAGCAATTTTCTGCTCTGGCAACTTGCATATACGGAACTGTACTTTTCACCCGTACTTTGGCCCGACTATCGCAAGGAGCATTTTTATGAAGCCATCATCGATTATCAGAGACGGGAGCGACGATTCGGAATGGTTAATAAAGCGCAGAGCCATTACACTGAATAACTAAATGCAGGAATGAAACAACGGACTTTTCTCTTTATTATACTATTGATCTTCGCTTCAGGTCTGGCAGCCCAGGACAGCGTTAATTCCCGGGACAGCGTTAATTCCCTGGACAGCGTTATTTCCCTGGACAGCGTTAATTCCCGGGGCGCTATCAATTCCCCGGACGCTATCAATTTCCCGGATAGTATCGATTATGATGCACTTAAGGTAATGGACTATGAAAATCCAAAGGAATATGTCATAGCCGATATACAGGTTAGCGGGATCGAATTTATTCAGAAGGAGGTACTGATCAGCCTGTCCGGACTTAAAAAGGGCAATACA
>CAZIAU010000492.1:0-3267 GCA_964536755.1 uncultured Bacteroides sp.
TTTATTCAAAAACCAACATCTTTTCAAAAACCAACATCTTTGACATTCCTGTGCGAAATATTATTGAATTACACATGATAATCTTTATCTTTGTGTGTAGAAAACATAAAGTATATCACACATGCCCACAAATTTAGCAATTGATGATTGGCTCATAGAAGAAGCAAAGTCAGTCGGTAAGCACCGGACTAAAAAAGGAGCTGTAACTGAGGCCTTGATGGAATACATCCAGCGCAGAAAGCAATCTGAGATCCTGCGGATTTTCCATTCAATTGACTATGACCGGGACTACGATTACAAAAAACAGCGCTCTGTTAAATGAAAGTCATAGTTGATACCAGCGTTTGGTCCTTAGCGCTAAGGAAAAGCAAAGAGACTGAGAACAAATATGTTGAAGAACTTGAGGAGCTAATAAAAGAGGTTCGTGTCCAACTCATTGGTCCGGTTCGTCAGGAGCTTCTTAATGGTATCAAATCCGAAAAGCAGTACAGAGTTCTGAAAAAGCATCTTAGATCCTTCAAGGATCTCGCCATCGAAACGGAAGATTATGAATTGGCAGCCGAGTATTTCAATTTAGCGCGAAAAAATGGAATACAGGGATCGAATACTGACTTTTTACTGTGTGCTGTCTCCACACGCCACAGGATGCCCATATTTACAGCGGATAAGGACTTTATCAATTTCCAACCCGTCATTCCTGTAGAATTACACAGAATAAGGACTTAATTGGTAACTTACTATTCGATATTGTTAGATATTCATCCTTTGCATATGGCTGAAAATCAATCCAACATATCTCAGAATAATATCTGTTCGACAACATGTAATTTACCGGTAACAAATCGGGCTTGTTTCTGATTAAACATAAAACCCTCATGAAAAAGTTCAGCATAATATTGTTTTTCACCGTTTCTTTAGGAACTGTAAATGCACAGGCGGATCCGGATTCAGGGCAGATGATACGTATTGGCCTGAATGGTGCTTTTTTTGGTTCCGGAGATGTATTAGGGTTAAGCACAAGCATTGAATATGTTCATCAGATTAATGACGTGCTGGCAGTTACGCCAAGAATTATGATGGCTGCTGCAAATAACCTGTACAGTGTGGATAATATTTTTTATGAGTACCATCAGATAACCTCACTGGATGCCAGTCTGTCACTCAGGTTAACTCCTTTCCCGAATTCATTTCATCGATTAAAAATTGATATAGGCGGGCTGTACCAAAGATTTACCAAATCATGGGGTCAGCTTGGATCGATCGATATGTATGGAACCTATGACAGTAATACAACCCACTTTTACAGAGATTCCCTCTACGGTCTTCTTGGCTCGGTGAATTTAAACGTACTCGAAACGGCAAGAATAGAAAGCGGATTTCGTATTGAGCTCCTGACAAGTTTTTACAGGGCTCACCTGGGATGTGACGGGATCCAGAGCGGGCTCTATTTAGGAATTAAATTGTAGGAAAAGAGGCTATTAAAAACAACACTGATCCTTCATGGAAAATGTATTTTAGTTTTGATAATTTGATAAATGAATGAAAACCCCATCATTAATTACAGTAATCTTCTTATTTATCAGTATGATGATTAATGGGCAGGAATATGTTCCCTTTCCTCTCGAGGATGCGACCTGGACTGTTTTTGTAGTAACATCTTGTGACAATGATGGTCCGCCGGATACCCTCTTATTGCGCTATTCATTATCCGGAGATACAACAGTCAACGATATTGTATATACAAAACTGCTCGTTGAAAAAGGTGACACCGTCAATCCTGTTTTTGAACCGGTCGGCGGATTACGTGAAGAGAACAAAAAGGTATATTTTTTCGGAAGAGATTTCCTGGGATTTGATCACCAGGAGTTGCTATTGTATGATTTCAATGCAGAAACCGGTGATACGATATGCCATGAACCTTCTTATGGCCCTATGCAATCAATTATACTGGATATCGACTCGTTTCAGATCGCAGGCCACTACAGGAAAAGATACCTCGTGGATAACAACTGGTTTTGCCACAACCCGGATTACATAATTGAAGGAATAGGCAGTGTTATAAATGGTCTGATGGGACATGTTACCATGATACCCACCTGTGGCTATCACTATTGGGAGCATGTATGCTACAGTGAGCGCGGCCAGGTACTGTATAAAAATCCCAGCTATTCGGATTGCTATGCAGGAGTTAATCTGAGCCACGCGGAATCATTTGATGATTTGAAGATGCAAATCGTCCCGAATCCATTTAAGGAACATTTGGATATCTTTATCCCAGATCTTGGAGGTGAACTGAACCTGAGGATCTTTGATGCTCAGGGAAAATTAATGGGGGAAATGAAGATCGTTGATGCGAGAAGTCAGGTAAATATTGATGGACCTCCTGGCATATATATTTTAAGCATAGAGGATCAGAATGGCTTAATCCGGGAGATGAAAGTTGTAAAAGAATAGAAGATCCAGTTTAGCATACGATAGTTCAGGTGAACGAGAATTAAAACGATAGTCATCATATTATCGCATATCGCAATACGCGATATATTTTCTTATAAGTTTGATAAATAGGATTATTGTTTGTAATATTGCATATCGCAATATGCGATAATAAAGATTTATATGAGACAGCATCAATATTCCATGAAGCCGCAGGATGTGGTTGTTCTGCTCAAAGTTATTGCACTTAATAATGATAATTGGCAGCAGATACCTCTGGCCAACTCGTTGAAAATGAGTCAAAGTGAAGTCAGTCAGTCAGTAGCCCGTTCCAGGTATGCAGATTTGCTCGACAATAATGGCAAAAAAGTGATGCGACGGGCACTTTATGATTTTCTATGTTACGGGCTCGCGGTCGTCTTTCCTGCCAGGCCGGGAGCTGTGGTACGAGGCATTCCTACAGCTCATTCAACTGCACCCCTGAATAAGGAAATAAGCAGTGGCGAAGATTATGTATGGCCTTTTGCCAGAGGTAACGTGAGAGGACATGGCATTACTCCCTTGTATGCCACTGTGCCACAGGCTGCAATGGATGATGAGCAATTACATGCCTTGCTTGCGTTGGCAGATGTAGTGCGGGTAGGAAAGGCAAGAGAGAAAAATATAGCTGTTCAGGAATTGAAAAAAAGGATATGGTAAAGAATACTTCCGTCAACCGGGAGGTTATTCGCAAGATTGCATTCGCGCTTGGTGAATTGAATGAACAGGTAGTATTTGTAGGGGGCGCAACTATAGGGCTGTACATTAACGATCCAGCTGCAGATGATGTTCGAC
>CAZIAU010000493.1:0-3264 GCA_964536755.1 uncultured Bacteroides sp.
GGCAGATAGTTCCTGACAGGCACGACGTGTCTTTTGAAGAGTGGATGGAACTGGATCTTCATTACATCGATAACTGGAACCTTCGCAAAGACCTGGAGCTGTTTTTCAGGACTGTAAAAACCTTTTTTATTGCAGGTGGACATTGATTCAGGATTTTTTTCCAGCTTTTTCTTATTTAATAATATGGTTGATTGTTCTACGGGCAAGTGGGAGAATAATTCTATCTTTATGGTGAATGTAAATATGAGAAAATGTACACAGTCAGAAAAGTTATTCTAGCTTTTGCAATTCTTTTGCTTGCAGCATCATGCGTACCCATCAGGAAAACCTCATATGTCCAGGACGACAAAAGCATGAGGGTCCAGCAGGTGGACAATATGTATTTCATCGACGAACCTGTTGATGATCTGATCAGATCAGGTGACGAATTATATATTAAGGTGTCGAGTGCGGATGAAGGTAAAACCGCCTTTAATGAAGCCAATCAGGACAGAATATATGATCCTTCCGTTATAAGCTACACAGTGGATGAGGAGGGATATATCAAACTTCCCTACATCAACCGTATCAAATTGGCGGGTTTGACACTGGTTCAGGCAGCGGAAAGTATGGAGGAGGAGTTGTCACAGTACCTGTATTTCCCGTCGGTTTTCGTTCGGTATGTGAACAATAAAGTGACCATACTCGGGGAAGTGAACAATCCGGGAGTTTATGTTTTCAATTACAAGAGTATTAATATACTTCAGGCCATCGGATATGCAGGAGATATCAGTATATTCGGCAACAGGCAGAAGGTTCTGATTGTCAGGGACGAGGGGGGGTACAGCTCCAAGTATAAGGTCGACCTCACCAGTGATGTGCTCCTGACATCTCAGTATTACATGCTCAAGTCCAATGATATTGTATACGTGGAGCCCCTGAAGAGCAAGAAATGGGGTATGGAAGAATTCCCTTATGACCTTTTGTTTTCACTGGTTTCACTCACAATTGTCGTATTGACATTTATGGTTACATATTTAAATTAGTTCCGGTATGGCTGCAAATAACAGGGACGATTCCAGGATCAATTATATAACAGAGTTCTTACAGGATATCTTTCGGAACTGGTATGTATTTGCCATTTCACTGGCTTTTTTATTAGGACTAACACTGACCTATGTAAAATTCGCCGCGAAGAGCTATAAGGTAAAAGCTTCGGTACTTTTAAATATTGAAAAGTCAAATGCCTTTGGAAGTAAGAACGAAGATTTCCTGAGGGTGAATGAACTGATCGAACAGGATAAAAACCTCCAGAACGAGATCTACTATTTCAAGTCGAGTCCGCTTATCAAGTCAGCGATTGAAGATATGGACCTGCAGGTATCCTATTATCTGCAGGAGGACAGGATCCCCAAGGAGGTTGGATTCAGCCTGAAGGATCTGTATAAGGATTCTCCGTTTCTTGTTGTTTTTAACAAATCACATCTGCAACCGGCAGAGACTTTCTTCTATATAAAGATCATTGATGAGGAGAGCTTTATGATCTCGGCCGATAATCCGGCTGCAACCATCATAGATTATAAGGACGAATCGGTCACTGCCCGGGATGTTCCATACTGGCTGAACGGGGAATACAAGTTCGGAGATGAGATCGAAGACCCGTTCACTGCATTTACGGTACTGCTTAACTCCAACTACGAGGCATCGGCCTATCAGGGGAAGGACCTCTTTTTTAAGTTTACCACCACCGATGCTTTAACCAGGGAATTCAAAGGTATGCTTGAGGTGGAAGTATCGGCTATGGATGCAACCATGGTGGAGATGAGCTTTAACAGCGACAATCTTCAGAAGGGAATTGACTTCCTGGATGTACTGATAAAAAAATACACTGAGAACAATCTTGAGGAGAAAAACTACCTCGCCAACAAAACCATTGAGCACCTGGATTACCAGCTTTCTGATATTTCCCAGTCTCTCGGGAGCTCCGAACAGGAGCTGCAAAACATCAGGCGCAGTTCATCGGTTATGAATATCGATGAAAAAGCAGCTAATATTTACAATCAGTTGCAGACCCTGGAAACCCAGCGGGATGAGGTGGAACGCACACGCGGTTACCTTATGCAGATGGATGATTATTTTGCTTCTAATATGGACTCAACTGGATTTCTGGCTCCTTCAGCCATGGGTGTGGATGATCAGCTGTTGAGCGGACTTATACAGGAGCTTACCACCCTTAATGCTGAGCGCCAGACTATTATCAACAACAATCAGTTAAGGAATCCAAGGCTACGGACCATAGATATAAGTATTACTAATCTTAAAAATGTAATTGCAGAAAACCTTAAATACAGTATTAAGGCTGCTTCTGCCGAACTGTCTGATTTAAATAAGAGGATCCGGCAGCTTAACCTTGAGTTCCAGGGACTGCCATACACCCAGAGGCGGTTACTTGGAATCGAAAGGAAATTCAACCTTAACGAAGATATTTACATGAGTTTGCTGGAACAGAGGATCCAGGCACAGATTATCAAGGCTTCCACACTTCCGGATTGTACGGTGATTGAACCCCCGCAGTATGCGGGGATCCATTCCCCAAAAACATTCATTCTCTTATTTGTGGCACTGGTGCTGGGAATTGCGATTCCTGCAATATTTATTGCCGGTAAAAAGTTATTCACAAACAGGATCCTTGAAAAGGATGAGCTGAAATCCTATACCAACCTGCCACAGATAGGAAGTATTCCCCTGGATAGCAAGAGTACCATCAAGGTTATAGTTGATCAGCCAAATTCCATTACAGCCGAGGCATTTCACAGTGTCAGGAGTAATCTTATATATTACCTGATGGGTAAAACGAACCAGGTGATACTGATTACTTCAACCATGGAAGGCGAGGGTAAGTCATTTACTGCATTGAATATAGCATCAAGTCTGGCAGTAACCAACAATAAAACCGTTCTCATCGAGTTTGACCTGCGACGCCCCAGTGAACTTTATAACAAACTGGGATTAAGAGGACTGGTAGGGGTAAGTTCATTGCTCATCAACAAGGCCTCCCTGGACGAGATCACCATCAATTCGGATATTGAAAATCTTGACATAGTACTGGCAGGTCAGGTTCCACCCAACCCTATTGAACTTCTGTCGAGCCAGAGGACCGCACAGCTTTTTGAAGAGCTTAGAAGAAAATATGATTACATTGTTATTGATACTCCGCCATACGGAGTGCTTACCGATTCGTTTGTTTTGATGAAATATGCCGATATTATCCTGTATGTAACCAGA
>CAZIAU010000494.1:0-3262 GCA_964536755.1 uncultured Bacteroides sp.
TGTGCCAAGGTTATCAAGAGCATCAATAATAAAACTGATTGTTATTGTATCTACGTTCGCTTCCCTTCTTTTTGCCCTTATCGTGTTGATCATCATTGATAATATCAGGGCAAGGGTGGCTATAGAAGAAGAAAAATGATTCCGGGAATCCAGGAAAGGTATCCGAAAGTCCTCCTCTGGGGGATCCTGATCTCGTTCGTGGCATTGAATACCATTATGCTTGCGTTTGAGATATTCTACGTTCCCCTCCTCCCACTTCTCCTGTTCTTTGTTGTCCTTGCCATCGTTGCAGTTGATAAATACCTGCTGGCCATTCTGTTTTTTGTGCCGGTCTCGATCCCGCTGAGCACCCTCACCAATGGGCTTTCCATCGATATGTATTTACCGACTGAACCTTTGCTGGCTGGTTTGTTGCTGCTTTATATTATAAAATACCTGATGGGCGAAAGGGTTGATATAAGGGTATTAAGACACCCTGTCACCCTTGCAATATACTTTCATCTGGCCTGGATGTTCATCACATGTCTTACCAGTTCAGATATGCTGGTTTCATTAAAGTACCTCGCTTCCAGGCTCTGGTTTATTGTCGGTTTTTATATTGTTGGTACCGAGGTTTTTAAAAAGGAAAAGAACATGCATACCTATGTATGGCTCTTTATCATTGCTTTCACAGGAGTCATCATTTATACCCTTATAAATCATGCGGCATACGGACTTAATAACCAGGTGATGGCTCACAGTGTTTCCAGGCCATTCTATAAGGACCACACATCATACGGGGCAACCCTGGGATTTATTTTGCCTGTTCTGGTTGCCCTCTTCCTGTTTATAAAACGCGAGGATATAAATACCAGGTTCCTTATGTTTTTGCTCATTCTCCTGATAATCACGGCAACAGTGGTTTCCTATACCCGTGCTTCATGGATAAGTATTCTGGCTTCTATTGTTGTATGGGCAATTATTAAACTGAAGATCCGTTTCGAAATTGTCCTGATAGGAACCCTGATCCTGACAGGATTATTTCTTTCCGTACGAACGCAGATTATGATCCGTCTCGAAAAGAACAGGGTTGAATCATCGGGGGAGCTGTCGGAGCATATGCAATCCATATCAAATATCTCCACCGACCAGTCCAACCTGGAAAGAATCAACAGATGGAGCTGTGCTATCAGGATGTGGAAAGATAAACCGCTGTTTGGATTCGGACCGGGAACATACCAGTTTGAATACGGGCGCTACCAGCGTTCCTATGAAAAGACCAGGATCAGTACTGATTTCGGGACCAGGGGGAATGCTCACAGTGAATACCTGGGCCCCCTTTCTGAATCGGGGGTCTTCGGACTGCTGAGTATCCTCATGGTAATCGGGACAACCATATATACAGGCATCAGGGTATATCATAACTCCAGACGAAAATCGATCAGGATCTTTTCACTGGCGGTCCTGGTCGGATTATTTTCCTACTATTTTCACGGACTTCTGAACAATTTTCTGGATACTGATAAAATATCGGCCCTGTTCTGGGGGTTTACGGCCATGCTGGTAGCCATGGACGTTTATCATAAAGATGAACCGGAGGAGGAGCTGTAAAAGACTAACTGAAGCCGTTTTTTCCGGGGAACTCGGCACCAATAATTGAAATATCATCAAAGATAGAGGCTGAACCTTCAAGGATCTTCTGGTTATCGATTATGGTCTTGATATTATTCTCAAGTGATTTCTTATTGGAAATTTCTTTTTCAAGGCCTTCTGTCCCGAACTCCACACCTGAATCCTGGATCACTTCCACCAGCCCGTCGGTATAACAGAAAAGTTTAGAGGGTTCATCGAGTTTGATAACAGCTTCATTCACAAAAGGAAGATCATCAAGCATACCCATACCGACACAGCCACTGGCCAGAGCTGTCAATTTCCCGGATTCCATTTGAAAAAGGAAAGGGGGATTATGTCCTGCATTTACATAGGTCAGCTCCCTGCTTATAAAATGATACCTGGCTATAAAGAGAGTTATGAATTTTTCTCCTTTTGCGCTGTTCATAACCCTTTCATTGAGGCTGTTCAGTGTATAGGTAAGACTGGGATCCGCAGTAAAAAGAGCTCTCAGGTTTGCCTGAAAATTTGACATCAATATGGCTGCTGAGATCCCCTTTCCCGAAACATCTGCAATGCAAAACCCCACCTCCTTATCACTTAGCTGGATCACATCGTAATAGTCACCTCCGACTTCGAAATGAGGATGATAAAAGGCTCTCATCCGTATATGTTCATTGGATGGCAACCGTTCACTGGCAGGGATCAGCATTGTCTGCATCCTGCTGGCCAGTTCCATTTCCCGCTTCAACGCTTCCTGTCTTAATGACTCCTGGAATAGCCTTTTGTTTTCGATGGCTACAGTTATAATATTCGAGAGGGTCTGGATAAACCTCAGGTGCTTGATGATCGGACTGACCCCTTCCCCCTCCTCTTCGAAATCACCGATGAGCACATAGGCAATGGCCTCATCCTTGTGTGACACAGGTATGACTATATCAACCAGCTCGGGGAATTGTTGCGGCTCTGAAGTTATGAATGAGATCTCCTCGTAGGGAGTAAGATCACGTTCCACATTTACCTTCGAGAAAAAGTTGTTTTTAAATCCCGAGTTCAGCAGACACTCCCATTTGTCGGAATACTTCAATACAATAACTTTCCCGATATCAAGGTCATCGGTCAACAATTTTTCATAACGACGGATCAGCTCACTTGTAGAAACATTGTCATTAATAGCCAGGGTAATATCCAGCAGTGCATTTAGTTTGAATGTGGATAACTTCAGCCTGTTTTCAGAAAACTTGCCCATAACTATGTTTTTACCCTTTCCGAGTAGGAACGGTCGCGGGTATCAACTTTGATTAGCTCACCGGTATCAATGAAAAGGGGTACCATGATCTTGGCCCCGGTTTCAAGTTCTGCTGGTTTCAGAGCCGATGTGGAAGCTGTGTTTCCCTTTTCACCCGGCTCAGTATAGGTGACTGTTAATTCAACAAAAGGAGGAAGGTCAACTGTCAGAGGTGTTTCTGTATCAGCATGAACCACGATTTCCACAGGCTGCCCCTCTTTCATAAGGTCGGCATTTTCGATCATTTCGGCCTGAAGGGAGATCTGTTCAAATGTTTCCAGATGCATGAAATTCAAGCCCAGATCATCGGTATAAAGATACTGGTAAGGTCGCCGTTCAACCCTGGCAGTGTTGACTTTAACGCCTGCTGAAAATGTATTTTCT
>CAZIAU010000495.1:0-3253 GCA_964536755.1 uncultured Bacteroides sp.
ATTATAATGCTGATATGGAACGGTCCAGGGAAGCGTTGCTTGCAGTTGGGAACGGTTATTTCGGGACCCGTGGAGCCATGGAAGAGAGCCGTGCCAACAAGGTTAATTATCCCGGCACCTATATTTCCGGCCTGTTTAACCGCCTTGTATCAAGGGTTGCAGGAAGAGATATTGAAAATGAAGACCTGGTCAATATCTCTAACTGGTTACCTGTTACCTTTCGCATTGATGACGGACCCTGGTTCGATTTTACTCCCGAGCCTACCATGGTGATAAAAAGTATTAAAAGGACGTTGGATTTTTATTCAGGTGATCTGTCCAGGGAGTTGATCCTGGAGGATAAACAGGGGAGGATTACCCGCGTTTTATCCAGGAGATTTGCAAGTATGGCTGATCCACATTGTGCCGGTTTAAGATATTCGGTAACGCCTCTTAATTATGATGCAGCGATAGAGATCAGGTCACAGGTAAGGGGGGATCATCGTAACAGCGGTGTGGAGAGATACAATGAACTGAATCAGCAACACCTTGGTCCGGTGTCGGAAGAGGTTCTGCATGATATTATGAGACTGGTTGTAAAAACCACCCGGTCAAACATCCTGATTGCTGTCTGTGCAGGTAATAAACTGATATGCGGGAGCAGGCAGGTAGAGAAAAAAACAGAGACCGGAAACGGCTGGATAAGCCAGAGTTTTAAGGCAGAGGTTGCCAGGAATCAGGAAATCACACTTGAGAAACAGGTCTCTCTTTACACATCGAAGGACCCGTGTGTGGACAATGTACCTGACCAGGCTATGTCCACTCTGACCTCGCTAAAAGATTTTTACGGAGAGTTTGACCGGTCAGCCAGATCATGGATGGAGTTGTGGGAGAAACTGGATATACTTATTGACGGGGACCGCGAAGCACAGCGATTGGTCCGGTTGCATCTTTTCCAGATGATGGTGTCAGCTTCACTTCATCATGCCGGACTGGATTCGGGAATCCCGCCAAGAGGATTGCATGGAGAAGCATACCGGGGACATATATTCTGGGATGAACTGTTCATGCTACCGTTATATAACCTGCATCTTCCTGAAGTAACCAGGTCGGTCCTTATGTACAGGTATCGGCGCCTGGATGCGGCAAGAGATAATGCCCGCGAGAACGGGTATGAGGGTGCCATGTTCCCCTGGCAGAGCGGGAGTGACGGCAGGGAGGAGACACAGGTCATTCATTTAAATCCACTTTCCGGAGAATGGGGGGATGATTACAGTTCTCTGCAAAGGCATATTTCCCTGGCTATTGCCTATAATGTATGGAACTATTACCATGCAACTGCCGACCTTGCATTCATGGATCATTACGGTGCCGAATTGCTGCTGGATATTTGTAAGTTCTGGGTTAGTAAGTCGATCATGGATAAATCCGATGGCCGCTATCATATTGAGAAAGTGATGGGCCCCGATGAATTCCACGAGAAGTTACCCGGTGCAGAAGAAGGGGGCCTTACAGACAATGCTTACAGTAATATCATGGTCAGCTGGATGTTAAGTAAAGCACTAAGGCTCCTGGATGAACTTACAGGCGATCACCGGGAGAGGATATGCAAAAAACTGTCCTTGACCCGGAAAGATCTTGATAACTGGAAAAGCATTATGAAAAGATTGGCCCTGAATATCTCTGAAGATGGTATAATTGAACAATTCAGGGGTTACTTCGGACTGAAGGAGCTGGACTGGGATCATTACAGGCAGCAATATGAAAATATTGACAGGCTGGACAGAATTTTGAAGGCTGAGGGAAGGTCGCCGGATGATTTTAAATTATCGAAGCAGGCGGACCTGCTGATGACCTTCTTTAACCTGGGGCAACCGGAGGTAACCCGGATAATTGAAGAGCTCGGCTATAAAGTACCGGAAGATTATATGCGGATCAATTTCAATTATTATATTGATCGCACTTCTCACGGATCGACTCTCAGCCGTTTGGTACATGGCAGGCTGGCGTGGAAAATGAGAATGGCCTGGTTGGGGTGGAGCCTCTATCTTGACGCTCTCAGAAGTGACCTGGTGGATATCCAGGGAGGTACTACCGGTGAGGGTATTCACTGTGGAGTTATGGCCGGGACGGCATTCGAGGTGATCTCCACTTTTGCGGGTCTTAATCTGAGCGGGGAGACACCGGTGCTGGATCCCGCAATGCCGGCACACTGGAATAGTCTGGAATTTGATTTTCTTTTCAGAGGCACCCGGTTCCATGTGGGGATCGGGAGGGATATGGTAAATATTTCCTGTAAAAGTTCAGGAAAGGATAAAATAAAAATAGATATTTGCCGAACGGAAATTGAACTGTCACAGGATGAGCCTGTTTCAGTAAATTTAAATATAAATAATTGACCTATGTTAGGAGATATTTTGCTCATAAACGATATGCATAAAGAAGCTGCCCGGGCTATCAGCGAGCGGGTCCTTGAAAGCTGCATTAACAGGGAGGAACGCTATCGTTGCATAGTGGGTATATCCGGTGAGTCGGGATCCGGAAAATCGGAATTAGCCCATTCCCTTGGTAAAATTCTGAAAGAAAAGAATATAAGAGTAAAAGTTATTCATACCGATAATTACTATAAGATCCAGCCCCTTCTGCGTGAAGAATGGCGCCGGAACAAAGGATTTGATAAAATAGGCCTGGATGAATATGACTGGATCAAGATCAATAAGACCATTCGTGATTTCAAAGAGGAGCAGGAGTGTATGATTCCCTGTATTGACCTTATCCCCGAACAGGTTGATAAGCTTATCACCGATTTCAGTAAGATAGATTTACTGATTATCGATGGGCTGTATGCCATTAAATCCCCCGGTATTGATCTGCGGGTATTTATAGATCTTACCTATCATGAAACCAAGATCAATCAGATCATCAGGATGAAAGAAGCAATGAGTGATTTTCGTTTGGCCATCCTCGAAAAGGAACATCTTGCTGTAACTTCACTTAAACCACTGGCTGATCTGATAGTAGATAAGTCTTACCAGGTAGTTACAGCAGAGGAGCACATGAAGAATGTATAACCGGGATTGAAACAAAATGAAAAATGAGTCGTTTAAAAGTATAATAATAATCAGATGAAACTTAAAAACATGAAAAAACAACTGAATCTCAGATCTCTGATAGCCGTCTCTCTTTCAGTATCCATCCTGTTTACTGGGGTGTCATGTAATAAGGAAGATCCTGATAACCCTCCCGAACTTCCTCCGGTGGAGAGTCTGGTAAT
>CAZIAU010000496.1:0-403 GCA_964536755.1 uncultured Bacteroides sp.
CATAGTATATGCCCAGGGCGCAAGGGAGGGTTATTCACTGATGGACAATGAAGCCATGACTTCAGGTTTTGATGATCTGTCCAACGGGGAGTGGATATGGGGGTTTGATATTAACGATGAGCAATCTACTATTTATGCATCCTTCTTCAGTCATATGGACCCCGTAATCCTCTCTTATGCCAGCCTGGGACTTCAGAAACAGATCCCCGCCTATCTTTTCGACACCATACCTGACTCGGATATCAGGAAAGAGTGGTTCGTGAAACCGGATGATGACCAGTGGTTCGATTTTTTGGGTGAACCTGTTCCAACATATTCTTCTGTTAAGTTTTTAGCTAGTTCCTGGGCGGCGGATTATATAATGATGAGGGCAGCAGAGATGTACCTGATAGAGGCGGAGGCC
>CAZIAU010000496.1:413-3252 GCA_964536755.1 uncultured Bacteroides sp.
CTGCAGAATCGGGTCAGTTTGCTGCTGCACAGATAGCAATTAATGCTATACTTGAGGCACGCGATCCTGGTTCTTCAACTTACGCCACAGGATCTGCCCTGATTGATGAGATCCGGCTTCAGAGGAGGATTGAACTGTGGGGAGAGGGATTCGGCCTGTTTGATATCAAGCGCTGGAAAATTGCCCTGGACAGGAAGGATCATGACCCGACGCTATGTCTTGTAACAGATCTGCCTGCAAATTCACCACAATTCAACCTGCGTATACCGCAGTACGAGATTGACGCAAATGATGAGCTGACGGAAGCTGATCAGATCGAATAAAACCTGTCCCTTTGATAAAACAGATCAAATTTGCTCATAAAAAGGGAGATAGCCCATTTTTATTCACATGTGGTCTCTTTTTTAATATGTTATAGAAATTAAATAAAGCTTATTCTGAATCGCCTGAGAATCACTGTTGTTCTAAAAATTGGTGATAGTGTTAAAATATGTTAAGAGACACGATATCAGCGACATAACACCTATGGTGTTTTGACTAAATTAAGACCGGGCCGGAAAACGGTCGAGAATTGGATTCGGACATCAGCCTGAATTGCCCATCAATATTGATCTGACCAATGTTTTATGTTTAATTTTCTTTTTATATATTTGGCGCTGAAAGAATCAATTACAAATTACTTATTAAATCTAAAACTTTAATCTATGAAAAGATTTGTTTTCGTATTGTCACTCCTGTCGTTTGTGGGAATTACTCTATTACAGGGACAGGGTGTGCAAGTCACGGGTAATGTGACAAGTGCCGATGACGGTACTGCGCTGCCCGGGGTATCGGTTGTTGTACGAGGTACGACCATCGGTGCCGTAACGGATTTTGAAGGGAATTACTCGATTACTGTTCCGGACGAATCGGCCACGCTGATGTTCAGCTTTGTGGGTATGCTTACCCAGGAGGTTGCTCTTGATGGCAGAACAGTTGTTGATGTAGTTCTGGAATCCACCTCTCTGGAACTGGATGAGGTTGTGGTTACTGCCCTTGGTGTATCCAGGGAGAAGAAATCACTGGGTTATGCGGTTCAGGAGATAGACGGCGATGCTGTTAATAAGGTGAAGACTGATAACCTGGTCAATAGCCTGTCAGGAAAACTTGCAGGAGTCCAGGTTAAGGTCAACAACAACATGGGTGGATCCACAAACATTCTTATCCGTGGTTCCTCTTCTCTTACTCAAAACAACCAGGCCTTGTTTGTTGTGGACGGTGTACCTGTCAACAATTCAATTACAAACAATGCAGGACAGGAGAGTGGTCGAAGCGGTCATGATTATGGAAACGTAGTGTCGGACTTGAATCCCAATGATATCGAGTCTATTACAGTGCTTAAAGGTGCTGCTGCCACAGCGCTTTACGGATCCAGGGCTGCAAATGGTGTGATCATTATAACCACCAAGCAAGGAAAAAAAGGCAAAGCTTTGGGTGTGAATATCAATTCAAATGTTACTATCAGCAAGATCGATCCGACTACTTTCGCCAAGCATCAGAGGTCGTACGGGGGAGGATACGATCCCCACTGGTACTCTTCGGATAAACTTGGCCTTGACTGGGGAGATATTGACGGTGACGGGAACGAAGACACCGACAAATACCTGGTTCCCTATTATGAAGATGCTTCCAGGGGCGGTGCACTGGATGGTACACTTGTCTATCACTGGGATGCCTGGGTACCTGAATCACCCAATTACCTGACAGCCACTCCCTTTGTACCTACTGACAATGACGCACTGACGTTCTTCGAAACTGGTGTGTCACTGACAAACAGTATTGATATCAGCGGCGGTTCAAATAATGCAACCTACAGGATGTCATACACAAACCTGGATCAGAAAGGTGTACTTCCTAACAGTTCCATTAAGAGAAACAATTTTAGTTTCAGCGGGTCCTACGATATCCTTGACAATTTAAAAGTTTCAACATCTGCCAATTATATTAACTCACAGGCTGTTGGACGTAACTATACCGGTTACAGCACCAATCAAATGTCGAGTTTCCGTCAGTGGTACCAGGTAGACACAGATCTGGCATTGCAGAAACAACTGTATGAAGAGACCGGACGTAACGTCACCTGGAACAGGGTAGACTGGGCTACCCCCACTCCCATATACTGGGACAATCCATACTGGGCAAGATGGGAAAACTTTGAGTCCGATGGCAGAAACAGGCTGATCGGACAGGCACGGGCTGACTGGGAAATCACGGATTTCCTGAGCATTATGGGACGTGTTGCTATCGACACCTACAGTGAACTGCAGGAGGAAAGAAGGGCCGTAGGGTCCATTTCATCCGAGTTCGGAGTTGACCGTCCTGATGTAACTTCCGGTTATTCAAGGCTGGACCGTAATTTTACTGAAACCAATATGGACCTGATCGCCAGGTTTAATAAGGATATTTCAAGTATGATTAACCTGTCGGCCCTGGCTGGAACAAATATCCGCAGAAGCTCACTGGACCGTGTATTTGCTTCAACCAATAATGGCATTTCAGTTCCCAATGTATATGCACTCAGCAATAGTGTGGACCCGATGCTTCCGCCGGAAGAGGCAGTAAATCAGATCGGCGTGAATGGTATCTTCGGAAGTGTTTCACTGGGATTCAGCAATATTCTTTTTGTGGATGGTACCATCAGAAGGGATAAGTCCTCCACATTACCTGAAGGGAATAATTCTTATATATACCCATCGGTATCCACCAGCTTCCTTTTCAGTAATATAATTGAACAGGACTGGCTGCAACTGGGTAAGATCCGTCTGAACTATGCCGAGGTGGGTAATGATGCACCTGCACT
>CAZIAU010000497.1:0-3251 GCA_964536755.1 uncultured Bacteroides sp.
CTGGTCAATTACCATGATTTAGGGATCCTCCTGGGGGTAAGGATCAGTTTCCTTAAATCCAAAGAGCTTTAGGCCCTGGTTTATCCAAAGGGTTTGAGATCCGCCGTTATGGTTTCCTGACCTTCACACCGGCCAGTTTCTCATAGAACTGTATCATCCCTCCATGATCATCGCCCTGTTTTCCATCCACTTTCAGGGCCTTCATGATTTCCAGTGCCAGATTGGTCAGCAGGAGGGGAGTGTCCAGTTCATGTGCGGTTTCCATGGCATTCATCAGGTCCTTGATGTGCAGTTCGATCCTGAAGCCCGGTTTGAAATTACCTTCCAGTACCATGGGCATTTTTGCATTCAGGACCGTGCTGCCTGCCAGTCCGCCCCGGATAGCTTCAAATACTTTTTCCGGATCGACCTTTGCACGGGTGGCCAGCACCATGGCTTCCGACATGGCTGCAATATTCAGTGCCACGATGATCTGGTTGGCCAGTTTGGTAGTGTTGCCACTTCCGATACCTCCCACAAGGACGGCTGAGGATCCCATGATCAGCAGGATATCTTTGACCGAATCAAAGATAGACTGATCGCCTCCCACCATGATGGCCAGGGTCCCCTCAATGGCCTTGGGTTCTCCTCCGCTTACCGGGGCATCCAGCATGTCAATCTTTTTTTCTTTCAGTTTGTCATGTACCTCAATGGCGGCAAGGGGGGCTATTGAGCTCATATCTATTAAAATGGTTCCTGGCCCGGCTCCCTCGATAACTCCATCTTTACCCAGCGCCACCTCCTTTACTTCCGGTGAATTCGGGAGCATGGTAATGATCAGGTCAGTTTTTGAAGCAACGTCACTTGAGGAGAGGCCCTGCTCTGCACCCTCACTGACTAGTTCCGAAACTGCTGTCTTATTAATGTCATATACAACCAGTTGATGACCTGCTTTGATAAGGTTCCTGGCCATGGGTTTGCCCATGATCCCCAGTCCGATGAATCCGATTTTTCTCATTTGATTTACATTTGATTAGTATTAATATTTCAATACAGTGCATATTTCTGCTTTTCTTATCTGAACTATAATCAGTGCCCGCCGGGCCAAGTGATCAAAGGATACACAATTTCGAATAATTCGCCAAGAAAAACAAATCCTGCGGGTGAAGTATCTGTGTAGAAAAAATCTCCAATTATACTTTGATTTATTCAATAAATGCCTAATTTGTATTGCAGTAGAATATTTTATATCTATTAAATACTCAACTATGAAATCCATTCAATCCGTTAGATTTATAAGTATAGTAGTGGGAATCTCGATTTGCCTGGCCTTTTATGATTGTGCAGGACCTGGCGGGGATGGTAATAATAAAACCTCCGAAAGCGGGTATGTATCACAAACTCCTACCCGGTTCGAGGTGGATCCTTTGTGGCCCCAGCCCCTGCCAAACAACTGGGTCCTGGGAGAGGTATCGGGAGTGGCTACCGACGCGAATGATAATGTATGGATCGTGCACCGGCCTCATTCACTTTCGGAACGTGAAATTCCTGCGATGCAGGATCCCCCGGCATCGGAATGCTGCATTCCTGCTCCCTCGGTAATTGAGTTCGATCCTGAAGGAAATATTCTTCAGGCCTGGAGCATTGAGGAGGCGACTCAGCATTCGATGATAAAAGAGCATGGCATTTTTGTGGACGGCGATGGGAATGTGTGGATGGGCGGCAGCGATACAAGCGACCAGGTAGTTCTGAAGTTCTCAAGCACCGGACAACTGCTGATGCAGATCGGTGAGTGGGGGATAACAGGTGGCAGCAATGATACGGAACACCTGGGTGGTCCGGCAGATATTACTGTCGATATTCCTGAAAAGGAGGTTTACATAGCCGATGGTTATATGAACAGGCGGATCATAGTATTCGACTCGGAGACAGGTGAATATAAAAGACACTGGGGGGCCTATGGTGAAGCACCCGACGATAACGAGTTACCTGCCTACAATCCGGATGAACCGCCGGCAAAGTACTTCAGAAACCCTGTACATGCAGTACGTATCTCATCCGATAACCTGGTTTATATGACAGATCGCATGAATGACAGGATCCAGGTGTTTCAGAAAGACGGCACATTTGTCAGGGAGTTGATCATAGAAAAGCAGACACTATGGACAGGCTCTGCATGGGATATTGAGTTTTCTCCGGATGCGGAACAGACATATCTCTACCTGACCGACGGGATGAACCGGAAAGTCTGGATCCTTGACCGGTCAGATCTGGAAGTCATTGGATCATTTGGCCACGCCGGGCGCAATGCGGGTCAGTTCGGATGGGTGCACAGTATTGCCATGGATTCAAAAGGTAACTTATATACTACAGAAGTTTTCCCCGGAAAACGAATTCAAAAATTCAAACCGGTGGACAGTGCGCTGTAGGCAGTGTACTGTCCACAGTGCCAGGTGCCTAGTGCATTGGAATATTTAAAAAAAAACTAATCTTATGGAAGAATCAGTAGGTAAAAAGATCAGTCGCCGGCGCTCTCTGACCCTGATGGGTGCCGGTGCTGCTTCTCTGGTCGGTACATCAATGCTGACCCGCTGGGGTTGGGCCCAGCCCCCTGGCTTTGCCGGGACCAATACGGTGAATATCCATACCCATGAGTTTTACGGGGACCTGGAAGAGCAGCTTGCATTTCCGGGTGACTGGGAGCTTGAGGTATTGCGCATGAAGGGACATGGCAGGCCAAAGCTCACGAAGGATCAGATCCGTGATAAGATCAACCATCCCATTGGGACACCCACTTTAGTGGAGCTGGCCGAAGGCAAGAAAACAGCGGTTATCACTTTCGATGACCTGACCCGGCCCACCCCGAGCAAAGAGATTCTTCCGCATCTGGTGGATGACCTCCGGGCAGCCGGACTCAAGGACGAGAACATTCTATTCCTGACCTCCTACGGTACCCATCGTCCCATGACCCATGGTGAGGCAAGGGCAAAACTGGGCGATTTCATCGTGGATAATTTCTCCTGGGCAAACCACAGCCAGTGGGAGAACCTGGAGGAGGTGGGTGTTACCTCGCGCAAGAACAGGATCAAGGTAAACTATTTGTTTGCCAGGGCAGATATCCGTATCACGGTCAGTGGAGTTAAAGGTCACGGCGATGCGGGTTACGGCGGAGGAGGAAAGGCGGTACTTCCCGGTGTTGCCTGGATCAACTCCATTGATTACTTTCACAGGACCATTACGGGGAATAAGACCAATCCTACCGTAGGCCTGGC
>CAZIAU010000498.1:0-1076 GCA_964536755.1 uncultured Bacteroides sp.
CGACTATCATCCGCGTCTCTGAGTGTTTAAGCCGGAAGATCAGATCGGCCGGCTCGTTTAACTGAATGGAAAGCGGAACATCAATGGCTCCCAGGTGAATCATGCCCATTTCGGCTACGACCCACAGGACACGTCCTTCCGAAAGCAATGACAGCCTGTCTCCTTTCTTTACACCGATGGTTGTCAGGCCGGCTGCAAACCGGAAGACCATATCTTTTATTTCACTGTAGGTGGTGGGCTGGAAAGCACCATCGCGCTTCTCCCACATATAGGGATTATTGGAGTACTTCTCGACATTTTCCTCGAAGAATTGAACCAGGGTTTTCATGGGATTGTCATCCAGGCCTACAATTCAATGATCTGTTCCCTGTCAGGGCCCACTGAAACAAACTTAACAGGCACCTGAAGCTCTTTTTCAAGGAACTGGATGTAGCCGTTAAGTTCTTTGGGGAACTGGTTCTTTGAACGGATCCCTGTAAGGTCCGTTTTCCAACCAGGCAGTTCTGTGAAAACAGGTTTAACATCTGCTTCCAGGTCGTAGGGCAGCTGGTCGGTGATTTCCCCGTTAATGGAATAGGCGGTTGCTACCTTAATGATTTCAAATGAATCAAGCACATCGGTCTTGGTCATGATTAGCTGAGTCACTCCATTAAGCATTATGCTGTATTTAAGTGCAACCAGGTCGAGCCAGCCACATCTTCGCGGACGGCCTGTGGTGGAGCCAAATTCCTTACCTATATCCCGCAGCATTTCACCTTCCTTATTAAGTAATTCAGAAGGAAACGGGCCACTGCCCACACGTGTGCAATATGCCTTGGATATCCCGAATACCTCACCTACGTTGCGCGGGGCTATACCCATGCCTGTACATGCTCCTGCGCAGATGGTATTGGATGACGTAACAAAGGGGTATGATCCAAAATCAATATCCAGAAGTGTACCCTGAGCACCTTCAAATAACACATATTTTCCCTTATTCAGGTACCTGTTTACTAAAAATGATGTATCAGTTATATATTTTCCAATACGGCTTACGTAACTTTCATATTTTTTATATATCTCTTCTACATCAAGAG
>CAZIAU010000498.1:1086-3251 GCA_964536755.1 uncultured Bacteroides sp.
TACCTTCCTCCAGGAACCTGTTTAAGGCATATTCGGTATCTGTCCTGGTAAATTTTCGTATCACCTCGATGCCTTCAAAGAATTTCGGTTCCTCATCCAGGTTATATTCGAAATCATATTGTTTTAGAAGTTCACGGTGTTTGGATTTTAATGTTTCATATTTTGTATGAAAATCCAGGTCAAGATCTCCGACCCTTAGTCCGTTCCGACCTGTTTTATCCATATAAGTGGGACCTATTCCCTTTAAAGTAGAGCCTATTTTAGACTTTCCTTTTGCCGATTCAGATGCGGCATCCAGGATCCTGTGTGTCGGCAGGATCAGGTGAGCCCTTCTTGAAATCCAGAGGTTTTTTGTCAGATCGATCCCCATGGCCTCCAGGGCATCTATTTCTCGTTTAAATACAATGGGATCGAGCACAACACCATTGGTAATGATGTTCAGTTTATCTTCACGGAAAATACCCGAAGGAATGTTATGAAGAATATGCTTATGGTTATGGAACTCGAGTGTGTGTCCTGCATTAGGACCACCCTGAAACCTTGTGATCACGTCATAGTTGGGTGTAAGCACGTCTACGACTTTACCTTTTCCTTCATCTCCCCACTGGAGACCTAGAAGAACATCAACTTTCATCCGGATAATTTTTAAAAATGAATTTTATGGATACTTTGCTTTCGGGATTTAAGCATATAATGAACCGAATAACCGGCGTTTAAATCGGGATAAAAATAAAAAAAAATCCCTCCAATGGAAGGGATCGGGCAGCAAACATATTAACTAATTATCCCCATTGCTGTTTTTTATACTTCTGCCGTAGATGTAAAGCGAATGATGGCTGGGTGAGAAGTCATTCAATTCACAGGCTGTTTTAATTATCTCCTCGATTCTTGGATCACAGAATTCAATAACATTCCCGGTATCCAGATCTATAAGATGATCATGTTGCATGCATTGATAAGCTTTCTCAAACTGTGCTATATTCTTTCCGAACTGGTGCTTTACAACCAGGTTGCAGTCAAGCAACAATTCGATGGTATTGTATAGTGTGGCCCTGCTGACACGGTAATTCTTGTTTTTCATGAAGATATAGAGGGATTCTATATCAAAGTGGCCATCCCTTGAATATATTTCGTCAAGGATGGCATATCGTTCTGGCGTTTTACGATGGCCTTTTTTTTCCAGATAATCTGTAAAAATCTGTTTTACAGTCTCTTTCGTCTCCTCTTGCGCCATAATTAGTCTAAGTAAAAATTACCACGCTAAGATAACAATAATTTTAATTTAGAACGGATAAAGGTGAAAATTTACTCTTTTACTTCAACCCTGTGGACGGAATCTACACCTTTGAGCTTCATGAGATTCAGGATTAGGTTGTTTAGATCATTTGTGTTATGAACATAGAGATCTATGGTACCGTTGAATATCCCGTCATGTCCATGCAGATTTATGGTTCTCATGCTGATATTCAATTCCTTGGTAATGGTATTGGTGATTGTATTGTAAACTCCGAACCGGTCCCACCCTTTCAGCTCAATCCTGGCCAGATAGGATAGAACTTTATGCTGTGTCCATTTGGCTGCGACCAGTTTATCTCCCTGGCTGGACATGATTTTGACTGCAGTACTGCAGTCAGTCTTGTGTACAAGAAGGGTGTTGTTTTCCTGTTTAACGGCAACGACTTCGTCACCCGGGATCGGATTGCAGCAACGTGCAAGAACATAATTTCTCTTATCGTCTTCAATAGTTTCCCTCAGTATCAGAGTCCCCTTGGAATCGAATTCACTTTTCGGCTCATGTTTCTTCTGGGACCGGCCGACCGACAGGTCCCAAACCCTGACCCATTTATTCTTTGTGTTTTTACTGAGGATCTCTTTCAGATCATCCAGGACGATTATTCCACTCCCGATCTTGGAATAGAGCTCATCTTTGTGGCTTGAATCATAGGCTGGGACCAGTTTCTTCAATATCCTGGAACTGGGTGTCAGGTTCAGTTCCTTCAGTTTCTCAATAAGCAACTTTTTCCCAACTTCGGTCCGATTCTTTATTTCCGCCTTCAATGCATTCTTAATGGCCGACTTCGCCTTAACGGTGGTGACAAACTGGTTCCACTCAAGTGTGGGTTTCTGGACATCCGAGGTAAGTATCTCAACCTGGTCGCCGCTGG
>CAZIAU010000499.1:0-3247 GCA_964536755.1 uncultured Bacteroides sp.
GTACCAGTCTTTATATGTATGTGTTTCTGTTTTCAGCCAGATCGTATCGCCGTAATTGTATCCAGGGGGAAGGTCATCCGGACCAGTTGCTTCTCCTTCAGCCCAATCGGTGAATACCAGGTACTTCCTCCAGGTGAATTCAGAACCCCGGTCGTCGTTCGGCGATCCGGCATTTTTCTCGGGTTTGAACAGAGACATCATGAACATGGTAGGTTGTGCATCCCCTACGCCCCTTCCTCCCCTGGCATTGGCAATCTTGAATGGGGTATAATCTTTACCATCGTTTCCCGTTACCACAAGTTTGTCATATCGGCCGCCAAAATAGCGCCGGTTCCAAAAATAGTCCCCTCCTTCAACATATGGTTCACTTTGTAAAACATACATGTTTTCAGTATTCCCCTCATCACGGTTTGTATTGCCCTCCACGAACAAGTCGCTGAATACGTCTCCCGGCTTATCCAGGTTGAGCCCGTACCTCTCGGTTACCAGTTTGTACGGGCCGTTGTCAATAATATCCTTAAGCAGGGTTTCAGCTTCTGCATTATTCCCGAGCTCCATCTGTACCTCGGCCAGGTAATGTTTGGCCACCCAGCTTGTAATATTGCTCGCCTTTTTATTAGGCTCCCCGGAAATATTATCTACTGCGTATTGCAGGTCCTCCACCATCTGTTGCCGGACTTCTGCCACGGGGGTCCTTTCCCAGTCTGTTTTTATGACGGCCCCGGCTTCTTCCAGGTTCAGCGGCACATCCCCGAAAAGGTTTACCAGGTGCCGGTAGGCATGCGCCCTGAAGAACCGGGCCACACCCTGTGTCTGTTTCATTTCTGCCTCGGTCCAGTCTACGTACGGCTCCTCGGAAGCTGCGATGATCGTGTTGGCCGAGTTGATTATACCGTACAGCCAGCTCCACATGAACAGATAGTGTTCATCGCTTGGCATAACATCAAGCCCGAATTTATTCACACCGGAACGGTCAAGGGCATGTCCATAGCAGATATCCGTGCCTAGAAAGGTATGACTAAGGGAAGGAATGTTGGAGTCATATCCTTTCTTTTCAACACGTGCCAAGGCATACAATGCATTGATGCCCATCTGAAATCCCTCTTGCGTTTTATACAGATTACGCGCAGACATCACATTTGGCGGATCTTCCACCAGGTACTCTTCCGAACAACTGACTGTCAGGAGTACCAGGAAAAAAGCTATAATAATATGATTTATGTTTTTCATGTCATTCAAAATTATATGGATTAAAAAGTGACCGTTACACCAAACAATACTTCTTTCTGGAGGGGGTGAAAATCATCCTGATCTTCCCAATCCTCATCAGCTGCCGGATCAGTTTGAAATTCAGGGTCCATGCCGTACCAGTCTGTAATGGTTGCCAGGTTAGTGCCCTGGATAAAGATCCTGAGCCCGTCGATGCCTGCCCTATCCAGAAGGGATGAAGGCAGATCGTAGCTGAGTATAACATCCCTCAGCCTCCAGAAGTCTGCTTTTTGATATTTAGTGGTACCCCACGGATTGGTACTATACAGGCTTGTGTTTGCAGGGATTGTATTCGAGTGATTTTCCGGAGTCCAGAATTCCTTGTTGGTCGTGTTTCTGCGATATCCCCAGTTGTCGTTTAACAGGCATTGATTTGCCCTTGTCGCACCAAATACGCCCTGAAACAGGACATAGAGGCCAAATCCCTTGTAGTTCAGGGTAGTTGAAATTCCGATATGCATATTCGGGTCAGTATGGCCGACAATAGCCCGGTCCATATCATTGATCGTGTCGTTGCCGTCAAGATCTTTCACAATGGCGGATCCCGGGATCAATCCTCTTGGTTCACCGCTATTAGCTGCGATGTTGTAGAATCCGGTAGAATCATCCGCATTTTGAAGAATACCGTCAAACACATAGTCATAATTTGATGTTATATTCTCGCCGATGAACCAGTTGTTCGCGACATCGTCTCCGCCTTCTCCCCCGTAAAGTTCAACGATCTTATTCTTTACATATGATCCAACCACGGAGGCATTCCATTTGAAATCATTCCCGGAAACAAGGTAGCCGGTGAGGCCCAGTTCCACGCCCTTGTTATTGACCTTGCCAATGTTCGTCATGATGCTTTCAATGCCATGGGTGGCAGATATGGTCCGTTCGAGCAATAATCTGTCCGTATCTGCATTGTACACATCCACGGTTCCCTGCAAACGGCTGGCAAACAGGAAATCCAGTCCCAGGTTCGTGGAAGTTGTCTCCTCCCATCCCAGGTTCTGGTTACCGATGAGAGCCGGAACAAGTCCGGGTGCCGTAGTGTTGTCAACGGTAAGGTAATTGAAAGTAAAATCCTCGCCCGCAAATAGAAGCTCATTTCCCATTCTTGATATGGTGGTGTAAGGTTTCACGGCCTGGTTGCCGTTCTTCCCGTACGATACCCTCACCTTCAACTGGTTGACAAAATTACTGTTGGCCAGGAAATCCTCGTTCTTCAAGTTCCAGGACAAAGCAACGGATGGGAAAGTTCCCCATTTCGAATTATCTCCGAATCCTGAATACCCGTCCCTTCTGATAGTGAAGGTTGCATAATACTTTTTGGCGTAGTTGTAATTGAGACGCCCCATCATTGACAGGAGATCGGTTTGGACAATCGACTGAGTCGGTGTAATTTGTTCTCCTATGTCCATTTGCCACCAGGAAAGTACATCCAGGTTAAAGTTCCTTGCGCTTATCCCGTCGCTGTGATTTATGGTTTCCTGGAAACTGTACAGCCCGGTAAAGCCGACGGTATGGTCCCCGAATGAATTGTTATAGCTGAGGATATTTTCAATTACTACGTTTGTCCTGCGTCTGTTGCGGACACTTGCCAAGGGTAATTCTTTTCCTTCGGGTGTATTCCTTCCCCTGTACGAGGAATGGGTGCTGGCACCGTATTCAATCCCGCTGTTCAGTTTATACTGCAATCCCTCGATCCAGGGTGCCTTAACTATAAAGTAATTATTGGTAAACAAATCATACGACTTGTCTTCATCCAGGTAATCGAGGGGGCCCAACGGGTTGTAAAAGTAAGGATCTTCCGGTACTACTTTGAAGATCAGACTCCCGTCTTCCTCGTAAGGGAGGGTTAAGGGATCCATCCACATAGCGCTGGAAAAATCGGCTTCCTCGCCGGACCGGTCGGCATAATTAAGCAGGGTATTGGAGCCGAAAGTAAGCCACTCCTTGAGCTGGGTCTCCATGTTCACCCGGAAGGATTCTC
>CAZIAU010000500.1:0-3232 GCA_964536755.1 uncultured Bacteroides sp.
CGGGACCATCGTGGGCCGAATGCGGGCGGAACCGTTCACCTTCTGCCGGGTCTCGACGACGGGCCGGGAACCCTTGACGAGGCCGTGGAAAACTTGCCAGACTTTACCGGTCAGGGGCAGGGGCGGGAAGCCGCCCGGAAAACGGGAACCGATGATGCACCAGCGGCCGACGCCATAGGGAAAAATCACCTTGACGAAACCCTTGACGTGAAGGGACCACAGCCAGCGATTTTCTCGGAGAAATATGGAGTGAACACCGGCCAGACAGATATTAAACTTACCCTGAACCTGAATCCGGGCACTCAGCAGGCTATACTGGAGGACCTGTCAGAGAGCCTGTTCAATCACGGTATATATAAACTGCTCGTTGCTAACGGACATGGAGGGAACGATTTCAGGCAGATGATACGTGAAGTGGGACAACTGTTCCCGGAAATGTTCATCTCCACCTGTAACTGGTTCCAGTCGGTCCGGAAGGACACCATATTCCAGGAGGGAGGTGACCATGCCGATGAAATGGAAACCAGCCTTATGCTGTACGCCTGTCCCGGCTTTGTCCTGCCTCTTGATCAGGCAGGGGACGGTCATTACAAAAAGTTCAGCATTGACGCGCTCAATGAAAACTGGGCCTGGACAGAAAGAAAGTGGTCACTGGTCACTGAAGATACAGGGATCGGTAATCCGAAGAAGGCAACCCGGGAAAAAGGAGAAAAATATTTTACCGAAGTAACCCGAAAACTGTCCGGGCTTATGATTGGCCTGGCTGCCACATCCATGGATGAACTCTATATTTGAGCATTCCGTGTAATATTCTTTCTGTTGGTTGAATAAGAGGTGTAAAATGAATAATTTTGCATTTCTCTTTTATCATCATTCTTTATCCAACTTTATTACGAATGAAACTAAGTTCAAAAGTAGAGGCCTCCTTTCATAAACTATCCGGATTTCCTGAAGTAAAAACGAATACTCCCTATATCGTCGTGGAAAACTTCCCCCTGATGGGTCTGATGACGGCACTCCGGTTCCTGGAATGGGTGAAGGAGAATCCCGGGGGGGTGATCAGCCTTCCCACAGGGAAAACTCCCGAGTATTTTATAAAGTGGACCAGCTATTTGCTGGAAAACTGGGAAAGCAAAAAAGTAAATGAGCTGAGGAGTAAATACGGGATTGGAAGAATGGGACATCCTTCCCTTAAAGAGCTTCGGTTTGTACAGATTGATGAATTCTATCCCATCAGCTCCAGGCAGCATAACAGTTTCTACAATTATGTAAAAAAATATTATATCCAGGGACTGGGCCTGGATCCTGACAAGGCTTTACTGATCAATTCGGATGAGATCCCCCTTTCAGGCGGGCTCCACTTTTCAGAAGTATTCCCGGACAACCAGGTTGATCTCTCCCTTCGGTACCGGGAACCCAGGAATAGCCTGGAAAAACTCAAGCAGGCTTCCATTTTTTCTATCGATAACTGGTGTACCCGTTATGAACAGAGAATCAGGGAGTATGGGGGTATAGGTTTTTTTCTGGGAGGGATAGGCCCCGACGGACATATTGCATTCAATACAAGGGGATCGGACCATTATTCTACTACGAGGCTCACTGAAACAAATTTTGAAACCCAGGCTGTGGCAGCTTCAGACCTGGGAGGGATCGAGATTTCCAGGAACCGCCTGGTGATAACCATTGGCCTTGAAACGATCACCTATAACCCGGATGCGGTAGCTATAATATTTGCAGCCGGGGAAGCGAAGGCTCCCATGGTCAGAGAGGCGCTGGAACAGAGACCCTCCAATCTTACACCGGCCAGCGTTCTTTCAAAGCTTGGGAACGCCAGGTTTTACCTGACCACAGGAGCCGCGGCGGGCCTCCAGGCTTCCATTGACAACTTTTACAGCGAAGGTGAATGGACACAGGATAAGACCGACCGGGCGGTCATAGATCTTTGCATCAGGCTTGAAAAATACGGGCATCACCTGACTATGAGCGATCTGAAGAATGACCGGTACTGTAAGATGATTCCCGGACTGGGAACGGATACAGTTTCTTCGGTCATCGGGTCCACAAAAGCCAAGCTCGAAAAAGGAATGGTAGCGGAACAGAACCAGGTATATTATCATACCGGGCCGCACCATGATGATATTATGCTGGGACTGAATCCCCACATTCACCGTCTCATGAGAAATGAAACCAATACCAACTATTTCTCCATACTCACTTCCGGGTTTACAGCGGTCACCAACAGGTTCATCATTGAAGCGCTCGAAGACACCAAGCATTTTCTGGACAGTGGATTGATCCAGATGACCGATTATCAGGATTTTTTCGAATCGGGTTACCTGTATAAACGGGATAAGGATGTAAATCACTATCTCCTTAAGGTGGCCTCTGGTGAGGCTCATGAGCTACGCAGGGGACTCTCCCACCGGCTGGTGCGGGACCTGGTCGGACTTTACGGTTTGAAAAGCAAGGAGCAACTAAGGGATGAGATCAATAATATCCTGATGATCCTGAAGAAGAGTTATGATGGTGAAATTAATCTGCCTGATATTCAGAAGTTAAAAGGAATGTTAAGAGAATTCGAGGAGGAACTTGTCTGGGCTTGTTTCGGGATCCAGTCCAAAAATGTTCACCACCTCAGGCTCGGTTTCTATACGGGAGATGTTTTCACAGAGCAGCCCAGGAGGGACAGGGACGTGGAACCGATCCTTAAGAAGCTGAGGGAGATTAAACCCACAGTGGTCAGTCTTGCCTTTGATCCGGAAGGCAGCGGGCCGGATACTCACTACAAAGTATTGCAGGTCATTGCCGAGGCACTGAGGATGTGGAGGAACGAAGAGGATCTTTCCGGTCTCAGGATCTGGGGATACCGTAATGTCTGGTACCGTTTTCATCCTTCCGAGGCCAATGTGATTGTCCCGGTTTCCCTGAATGCCATGGGTGTAATGGCTAATGCATTTACAAACAGCTACCTTAGCCAGGTAGAGGCATCCTTCCCGAGCTATGAGCATGACGGGAAGTTCAGCGATCTGACCAAACGGATATGGGTGGAACAATTAAAAAGCGTTCAGCTGTTGCTGGGAAAGAATTACTTCTACCAGCATGAGAGTCCCAGGGTCAGGACAATCCACGGACTCCTGTTCTTCAAGGAGATGAACCTTGATGAATTTCTGGGTCACGCCCGTGAACTGGAAAAATCCATGGAGGGAGTGGTTCTCTAAAGGGTACTCCCTTT
>CAZIAU010000501.1:0-2489 GCA_964536755.1 uncultured Bacteroides sp.
TGCCAATACCGGTGGGGCCATTAAATTTGATGCTGCGTATTTTCCGGTATCTTATCTCGGTATTGGTGGTTCATTTTCATTCGGATCCAATTTTGCCAAACGAGACTCAATGCTGGAGGATATAATTGACTATGTGGAGGAGAATGCTTCCTTAACAGATATTCCTGGAGATGAAGATATCCCTTACGGATCCGGCTTTTGGAATTATATTAACCTGTTCGTTGGTCCCCACTTCTCCATTCGTGCCTCACAAAGGCTCTATTTTGATTTAAGGTGTCTTGCCGGACTAAGTGTCATCAGACCCCCGGACCAGGAACTGGCTATTTCCTATGATAATAAGGAAATCTACTCCCATGTTGACAGCAATAAACTCTCCATGGGATTTACCGCCGGAACCGGGTTGAGAATTAAACTGAATCCTGCCATTGCACTCAAATTTGGTGCCGACTACTTCCAGGCCAGATCCCGATTTACCTATACCTTTGAAGTTTTGGACGTAGAGGCTAAAAACATTCCTGATGTGAATTCGGATTTTCTTATCCGTACCGTTGAAATTTCAGCCGGACTCGCATATTCTTTCTGAAGATCTGAATAATCCCGGACCGGATTTGCACAAATTTGGCCGGGCTCTGGTTATCCGGAATATTTTATCATCGATAAAATCATCATCCGGTACATAAACCACATAAAAACAGGTCCCCGGTGCAAGGCTATGGTTAATGAAGAATATCTTCAGTTCATCTGGAAAAAGGGAGTTTTCAGTAAGAAAAACCTCAGAACCGCCTGTGGAAAATCATTGATTGTTATCCGTCCGGGAGTACAGAATTTTGATGCGGGTCCGGATTTTTTAAATGCACGGATCAGGGTGGATCATATGGATTGGGCAGGAAATGTGGAAATCCATATGAAAAGTACAGACTGGATTAAACACCGCCACCATACAGATCCAGGTTATAATAATGTAATCCTTCACGTTGTCACGGATTTCAATGGTGAAACCATAAACAGCCTGGGACGAAGAATCCTGACACTGGTATTGGACCTGCCCTGGAGCCTGATCGACAAATACCCTTATCCCGGTGGTGATGAATGCTGGCTTAAATGCTGTCAACATATTCATCATTTTTCGGCCATTCAATTTCATACCTGGCTGACACAGCTTCAGTCTGAAAGAACAGTTATTAAATCCAACAGAATTCATGGTATTCTTCGCTATTATAACTATGATTGGGAAGAAACCCTTTATCTGGCAATGGCTTCGGGATTTGGGATTCCGGTTAATTGCCTCCCGTTTGAGATAACTGCCACCAGGATCCCTTTCCAGCTGATGCTTCGAAACAGGAACAACCAGGCCATGATTGAGGCAATGCTTTTTGGAACGGCCGGATTTCTGCAAACCGGATTAAATCCCGGGACTTACCGGGATTTGTTACTTAAATTGTACAATTCTGAGAGGGATTCTTTTACAGGCGGACCACTCCCCAGGCATCTCTGGAAGTTCCTCCGCCTGCGTCCTGTTTCTTTTCCAACTCTGCGTATTTCACAGTTTGCATCACTTATTCATACCAGTTTCCCCCTTATGGACAAAATCATGGCGGCCTCCTCAGTACCGGAACTGGAACAACTGTTAAAAGCCAGGGCCAGTGAGTACTGGGATACCCACTATGTGTTCGGGAAATATTCTCCCGAATCCTTAAAACATCTGGGAATCCAGACTATCCGGACCCTCATCATAAATGTGGTTGTTCCCTTCCTCAACGCATATGGTAAAATCGAACATCATGAACCATCAGTAAACCGTGCTGCTGAGATTCTGACAGAATTAAATGCTGAATCAAACCAAATCATAAGGAATTGGCTTAAATTTGGAATAAAAACAAACAATGCATTTGAAAGCCAGGCGCTGATCCATCTTTATAATACGTATTGCAAACAAAACAGGTGTCTGGAGTGTCAGATAGGTGCAAGTTTTTTTTAGCCACCCGCGCATGAAGAACAATAACCTGAAACATGCCTATTTTACCATGGGGTTGCTTTTCACAATACTGGTGATCGGTTCCCTTGGCTATATGATGCTGGGGTTTAGTTTTCCGGAAGCAGTTTATCAGACTATTATCACCATTGCCACAGTCGGATTTGAGGAGGTGCACCCTCTCAACAATGCGGGGATGTGGTTTACTTCTGTGCTGGTGATTTTCTCCATCGGGATTTTTGCATATGCAGTTACAACCCTGACCAGGTTCATTGTGGAGGGAGTATTCAGAAACACTTTTAAAGATAGCAAAGTGAAAAGAAAGATTGACAAAATTACAGATCACGTGGTCATATGCGGATATGGCCGGAACGGAAAACAGGCAGCCAGTGAGCTTCTGGAACATAATGTACCGATTGTAATTATTGAACAACAGGTGGATATTGTGCAATCCATAAGAGAAACACCAGGAATGCTTTATGTCGAAGGTGACGCAGCCGATGAAGAGATTCTATTG
>CAZIAU010000501.1:2499-3222 GCA_964536755.1 uncultured Bacteroides sp.
TGCCCGTGCAATGATCACTACACTGCCGGTTGATGCGGACAATCTTTTTGTGGTGCTCACTGCCAAAGAAATCAATCCTTCATTGAAAATTATTTCAAGAGCTTCAGCTGACCATTCTGATGTTAAACTTAAACGCGCAGGGGCTACCAACGTGATCATGCCCGATAAGATCGGGGGACAACGTATGGCTAAGCTTGTAGCTCAACCCGACATTGTGGAGTTTGTTGACTTTATGCTATTGCAGAGCATCGAGAATGTTGTACTGGAGCTGATCTCATGTAATACACTAGCAACCTGTTTTGAAGGCAGATCAATCAGGGAGCTTGATATAAGAAATGAATCGGGTGCCAACATCATTGGAATGAAACGGGCGGACAGCTCATTCCTGATCAACCCTGTACCTGAAACAACATTGTTGTCTTCAGATAAACTGTTTGCACTAGGAACCAGGAAGCAGATCAATTCTCTCAAAAAGCTGATTTCAACCGAGTAATCCGGGCAGGATTTCCCACATTAGAAGGTATCCCAAACCTTTGATTTTCTGCATGGTGGTTAAGGTAAAAATCTTGCAAGGCTCTGTTGCTAATTCGAAAAAAATAAATACCTTTGCAACTCAATTTTTGAAACAGATTTTATAAAGCAGATTTACAGAATGTATTTAACGACGGAGAAAAAGAAGGAAATCTTCAAGAAGTACGGAAAAAATGAAGCTGATACAGGTTC
>CAZIAU010000502.1:0-3216 GCA_964536755.1 uncultured Bacteroides sp.
AAGCTGATGATAATATTAATTATAGGAACCGCCGTATACGGACCCGTACGTACGGCGGTGTGAGAGGGCCGCAGAAAATTATTTCGATAATTTTCTGCACCCTACTCTATTGGTAACGGAGGATTGGATAACTTGCAGGAAAGAATAATGCTTGGCTGCAAAAGATTATTATAAGATTCTTGGATTGGTACCGGGAGCAAGTGAAAGGCAAATAAAATCTGCATTCCGGAAACTGGCTCTTAAATACCATCCCGATCATAACAAATCACTTGGCGCCCGTGAAAAATTTCAGGAAATAACAGCAGCATATGAATATCTGCATGAGCATGGCCAGGAAAAAATGGAAAGAGACAGCATGCATGATGATGCAATGGCCTGGGAAGTATATCGCAGGGAAAGGGAGCGGATGCAGCAGCGCGCCCGGGCTAAGAGGGAACAAAAGAGACGTGAAGAAGAATTCTTCAACAGGCCGGAATGGCATGATCCCCTGATGTTCCTGAAATATGCCCTTCATGGATTTGCCCTCATTTTTGCAACAGCGGCCATAATTATTCCCATACTACTGGCTGTTTTTAAGGGTCTCGAGAGTCTGGCCGGCAGCCTTTTTTTCCTGGTAGTTGGAGTCTTCCTTTTAATTTACATCTATCAGCACAGGAAATCCTGGTTCCGCATCGGAAAATTCAAAACTACATGGAAGGATATAACCGGGTATTTTAGGATTCAGCCCTCCCGCAGCTCCACTGATCACTGTTGTTACTGTACCAAAGAAATGGCAGGTGGCAAACCCTACCGGATTGAATTACTGAAGACAGTGGATATCATGTTCAGATCATACGGGGCCCTTGACCATGAAGCAAAATTTAAAAATAAAGTGACAAGGGTTATGGTCCCGCGAAGTGCAAAGGCTCACTTTTTTCATAAGCTATCTTCACTTATCAGGATTTGTTCCGTTCTTTGCTGCTTGCTGTTTTTACCACTGGAGAGTCTTCTTTGGAGATTTATTTCCGGTATTGCAACCGGATCCGTGCTATCAGCAGTCCTGCTCCTGATAGCAGGAGTTGCTTCCAAAACGGGCTACCTTGTTACACCCGGACTTCTCATCAAAATAACAATATGGTTAATTGCACTTCTTAAAATAAGTGTGATTGGTCCGGGTTTCAATATCCAGACTACGGGTTACATATATATAGTTTTAGCCGGATTGCTATTTTTGCTCGATATGGTACTGGACCTGGTACTGGGATTCTTCCCTTTTTATGGCTGGTTTTCCCGGCCCCTGATCCCACAGGGTAAAGTGCTGAACTCACTCTATCATGAGGGTTACCAGAATTACCAGGAACTCCCGGTTTACTCGGTCCTGTATCCCCTTTACAAATGGTTATTCTGAACTGATTACCAGAGAAGTAACCGTTCCTTATGCCTGATCCTTTTCAGGTCCACAGGCACGCACATCCTGACAGTTTCAATTTTTCCAACTTTCAGCAGAAAGTTTTGGATATTATCTGTGATCACCTCTCCTTGTATATGTACCAGGTAATCCAGGTTAATAAGTTCATCAAGGAAAAATCCGCGATCTGCCCTGTTGTTTATTATACGGTATGTGAGAAGGCTCTCCTTATCATGGAACACGAAAAGTGAGAATATCTGATCCTCATCCAGTTTTTTATGAAACAGGACCAGGTCCTCCAACTTCTGAAAATCCATATCCATCACCCGGTTGATCAACCAGCATAGCTTATAGTCAGGTTCATCTGTGACCAGTCCCAGAAGGCAGAAATCCTCCTCGATGGCAACCTCCAGTTTGTGTTTCTTAATGGCCACTCCCAATCGGGTTTACCTGTAAAAATAGAAAAAAATCAGGTTTATTTTACACATTTTGGATGGAGGAGAGAGCCTGCCGGGCAGCTTGTTGTTCTGCTTCCTTCTTTGATTCTCCCCTTCCTGTTCCCCGATCTTCTCCACTGATGGATATGGTAGAGAAAAATAATGGGTATTTGGTATTTGGTTCCTGTTCCTCTCTGCTTTCAAAGGAAACATCGAGCCTGTTCTTCTGGGCCCATTCGATAATTCTGCTTTTATAATCCGGATCCTTTTCAACCAACTTGACCAGGTCGATATGCTCCTGCATGATCTTTCTTATGAAGAACCTCCTGGCTTTTCCATAACCCCTGTCAATATAGATGGCTCCTATTAAAGCTTCCAGTGCATTCCCGTATAAATGTTTTGGTTTATTCCCGGTTTCACAACCCGAAGCGATCATGGCAGGAATACCCATTTTTATAGCCAGGTAATCCAGTGTTTTCCGTTTAACTATCCTTGCTCTGAGTTTCGTCATAAATCCTTCATCGGCGTCAGGGAACCTGGTAAAAAGGTACTCGGCGACGATTGCATCCAGCAAGGCATCTCCCAGGTATTCCAGGCGTTCATTATTAATGGGTACTCCATTTTCAGGACCACGGGCAGAGGATCTGGGTAAAAAGGCCAGCCTGTAATAAGAGAGGTGACCGGGCAAAAATCCCAGCAAATGTGATAGTTGAAGATAGAACCGGCGTTCTTTCAACCCATTAGTTGTTAAATTTCCTGAAAAGTGCAGAAGTGTTGTGTCCGCCAAATCCGAAGGTATTACTGAGGCCAACATTTATTTCACGTTCCTGTGCCTTGTTCGGTGTCAGATTCAGCCTGGCATCAATCTCCGGATCGAGTGTTTCCAGGTTTATGGTTGGAGGAACGATGCTGTGGTTAATGGCCATAATAACTGCAATGGATTCGATGGCCCCGGCTGCACCCAGGAGGTGCCCGGTCATTGATTTTGTTGCACTGATATTTAAATTGTACGCGTGTTCTCCGAATACCTGTTTAATGGCCTTGATCTCTGAGAGGTCTCCCAGCGGTGTGGCTGTTCCATGCACATTTATATAATCGACCTCTGTAGGATCTATCTTTGCATCCCTCAGTGCATTGGTCATCACCAGAATGGCACCTGCACCTTCAGGATGAGGGGCGGTAAGGTGGTGCGCATCGGCCGACATTCCTCCTCCTATAAGCTCAGCATAAATATTTGCTCCCCGTTTCACTGCATGCTCGAGCTCCTCAAGGATCAGGGCTCCTCCCCCTTCTCCCATTACAAAACCATCACGATTATCATCAAAGGGCCGGGAAGCCTTGTTATAGTTCTCATAGTCAGTTGAAATAGCCTGCATGGAATTAAATCCACAC
>CAZIAU010000503.1:0-3199 GCA_964536755.1 uncultured Bacteroides sp.
GCTGCGTTGGACAGTCCGCATCCTATTGCTCCCAGCAGGGATAACCATTTCCATGTAACCTTCTGTTGAAACGCGATTAAGTTTACCGTTCCGAACGTGAACAGTATTTTCCTTCATCCTCAACATTACTCTGACCGCACCCGGCAAGAACCGGGGGTTCGAATTATGCTTGAAATTTCTTAATTGCTGCACTCTGTTGTGAAAAAAACATTGGGGCTATTATTCATAGAAACAGTGACACCAGGGGGAGGGAATGGCAAGGTCCATACACAAACTTCATATAGATCTGGTGTATAATAAATACCTAAATATTCTAACCTGGTATTTCCCGATACATCCAGGCTGGTTAGTTCGTTTATGTAACAAACTAACTTTCTTAATGCTGTATTTTGAGTAAGATCTAAGCTTCTGATTTCATTTATCGAGCAATCTAAAGTATCCAGATTAATAAAGGCCTCTATCCCCTTCATATTTCTAATACCTCTGCTTACGGTCCAGCTACCTCCAAGGTGTCCACTGATGTCCAAGGAGATAACAGCCTCGGCCTCTTCAAAACTGATAAGACTATCGCCATTAGTATCCACTCCCTCATCAATAAGTGCATTTAGAAATGCTTGATCAGGAATATCAACATTTTCAATTGGTTCTGGTTCATCCTCACCAAACCATCCACACTGTGTGAGTAATAAGACAGCTAATATTAAAAGTAAAACCCTGAATATTGTTTTCATAACAACAAGGTTGCTTGAAGCAATTTAAGAAGATAGTGATTAATAGTCAAATCCTGATCTTACAGTGTCTCTTGAGAACCTTAACACATGTGTGATATTTTTCCCTGACCTTTATCTCATAATATTATTTATCTCAGAAGAGCCAATTGTAAACAAAGGGTTACTAACCATTGTTTTAAGAATGTGACAAAACATTTAAAGTTATGAATAGGTACCTGGCATTCATTTTAGTTGCATTAAGTTCGTTAAGTTATCTAAGCGGTCAGACTGCTTTTCAAACTGAATTGTCAGATCTTGATGGGAATTCAGTATATATTGATGCGATCAAGGGAGAGAAATTAACTGTTTTAGATTTTTGGGCTACGTGGTGTGGTCCCTGTATCGTTTCAATACCTGAATTAGTAAAACTCTCTGATAAATTTCAGAAGAAAGGGGTTCGCTTTATCGGTATCAACGCAGACAGTCCGCGAAACCGCTCGAAAGTAAAACCATTTTCATCATCCATGGGTATCACCTATCCTGTTCTCCTTGATTCCGATCAGCAATTACTATCCGACTTTTTTATCAATGGTTTTCCCACTTTACTGATACTGGATGGAAAAGGCAAAGTATTATTTACCCATGTGGGATTTATACAAGGTGATGAAAAGATTATTGAAGATGCCATTAACAATTTGCTTGCGGAAATGCTTTGATCATTTTTGGTTGGGGGTCATTGTTATTAATCTGTTTGGCAGCTTGACTGCTCAAGCACAAGGCAACCTGACAGGATCAAACACGGCAGAATTTCAGTTGGGAAACATTCCAGATACCGATCCCAAAGATCAATCATCATTATATGACCAGCTTAACCTGAGATATTCCATCAATTCACTTGCATTAAAAGTACGGATCGAACAATTTTATCCCTCTTACAATAATGGTAAAAGTTATACAAAACTGAGTCAATACAACGTGAAATATACAACCCCAAAACTAAACTTAAATGTCGGGAACTTATATTCCACATTGGGGCGTGGATTATTGTTACGAACTTACGAAATACCTGGGGCCATCTGGGAAACACGTGGTTATAGGGTGCGGTATGGGTTTTACCGGGATCTGAATGGGATTGAAATCGGATATAAGATCAGGAAGGCTGAAATAAAAGCGCTTCGGGGGCGGGTACTGGATGTAGCACTTCCTCCCACATTGGATAATGATATAGAACGTCGTCCGGATTTGATCGAAGGGGCACAGTTTTCGTATCATTTAACCAGACACAGAGTCGGTATTATATATATGAGGCATAAAAATGCAACTGTGTATACCAGTTATTCTTCTCTGTTTTATTCAGGAAATTATGGGCAAAATCTATCTGTATACGCAGAGCTGGCCAACCGATTAAATGCAGCAGATCATTTAGTTTCATTTACCGGTGCATCTGGCTTTGCTGCCTACACGAGCATTAATTATGTTTACAAAAGCCTGGGGATAAGTGTTGAGCTGAAAGATTATCGGAATATGTCAATTGGCGCCGGAATAAGTGATCCTCCTTCACTTGTAAAGGAGCATACATATCGTTTGCTGAACCGGGCAACTCATGTTCCCCTGTTGACAGATGAAAGTGGTTACCAGGCAGATCTTTTCTATCGATTTAACAATAATGGAATGTTGACTCTGAACAATTCTATGGCAAAAAATGAAATTGTTGCGGGAGACGTTTCCATTTTCAGGGAATTCTTTTCTGGATATCAGTTCCCTGTCGGCAAGCAGATTACGGGGAGTGTATTTGTTGATTATGCCAAAGATCCGCTTGTGAATGAAAATGATCGATATACTTCAGGATTAACTGTAGAAGTGAATCATAACAAGCTCTCCTCGACAATTGAAACAGAAATGCAATATACGAAACGGTCCATCGCAGAAACAAGCTCTTTTGTGAATGCTTATTTGGCCTATACTCTTTCGAAAGGTTCGACATTCAGTGTATCGGCTATACTGGAGTTAACCAACGATCCTTTTCTGGTCGAAGCCAATAAGCATCAGAACTATTATCCTGGAATTAATTTTACCTGCCGACCAGACAGCCATAACCAGATTTTGGTTTTTATTGGCAAAAGAAGAGGTGGCCCTGCTTGTAATTCAGGAGTGTGCTATGATGTGTTGGACTTTGAAGGAGTGGAAATTAGATTAACCTCTCGTTTTTAAACATTAAAAGTCATCATTATGAAACGAGTGATTACTATAAAATGCTAATAATCAAACTGCATGATAAAAGTTTAACCATATGAAAACAAGTGTTCATAAGCTCTGCATAGCCTTTGCATGTATTGCATTGGTCGCAGCGGACCAGGTTAATTGTCAGGATGTCGGGTCATCTGCTCCCGACTTTACCTTATCGACCGATGAAGGAACCAGTTTTAATCTGTCATCTCAGAAAGGCAAAGTTGTATTTATCTTCTTTTTTGGATATGCTTGCCCGCATT
>CAZIAU010000504.1:0-1710 GCA_964536755.1 uncultured Bacteroides sp.
TATTGCTTATCGATGATGTTGTAACTACCGGAGCCACCCTGGAGGCATGTAGTGAACTTTTATTGACACACTTTAACTGTATGGTTTATATCGCAACTGTCTGTTGTGCCTGATCAGGGATGCAGGAATTTGAATGCCGCAGAAAGACATATCACATTATGGTAATAGCCCCTGTTCAGGTAACTGTTCCATTCCTGAGGATCACGAAAAGGGATGGCCGAATATGTATACCGTACTCCGATTCCCATCGAGTTTTTAAACCAGTAGTAGGCCCCCCCAAAAACACTCAGCCCAAATCTTCTGTTATCGGGATTCTGCGCAGGATCCAGTAATCCATCCTCATCTGCAAAAACAGCACGGATTAAGACCTCGGGAGAAAAGCCTGCTTCCACCTGGATTCTTTCATCATAAAGATAATGCGCCGAAAGGGGAATCTCCACATAGTGATATGTACTGCTGTATATGGAGGGATCATTGGTTCCGGGTCCCTTGTAAACTCCCCTGGTCACATATTTAATCTCAAGCTGCCAGTAAATGTTATAATTGATCTCGCGGTTAACAAATCCACCAGCAGATATTCCCAGTTTATTAAACCCACTGTAGTAATCACCATCTACCTGCGAGGCAGTTATTCCTCCGAAAACACCAGCATTAAAATCCTGAGCAGAAAGGTACAATCCCTGTGATACAAAGTATACAAGAATTAATAATACCCGGCAGTTGCAGATCATCCTATTCATCTTTTAGCTTATTTATCAGTTCTTCGATTCCTTCGCCGGCTTTTTTCCTTATCACCTTCAACCTTGAATAACCGGCAATCGATATTTCGTTGGGATCAATTACATAGATAGGAGCAGTTACAGGAACATGGTTAATTAGCCCGGCAGCAGGATAAACATTCATGGAGGTACCTATGATGACAAATACATCGGCAATGGAAACAATTTTTGTTGCTTCCTCAATGGCCGGTACGGCTTCACCGAACCATACCACATGTGGCCTAAGCTGTGATCCTTTTTCACAAAGATCACCCTCGTTCAATTCCCAACCCTCGATTTCATAAACCAGACCGGGATCGGCAGTGCTTCGAGATTTTCGAAGCTCCCCGTGGAGATGCAGAATATTGGATGAACCGGCTCTTTCGTGCAGGTCGTCAATATTCTGGGTTATGATCCTTACATCAAAATACTTCTGGAGTTTTACCAGTCCATAATGCCCCGAATTTGGAGAAGATTCGAGCAGCTGTTTCCTTCGTTCGTTATAGAACCTCAGTACCATGGTCCTGTCCCTGGCCCATCCACCCGGACTCGCCACTTCATAAACATCATATTCCTCCCACAACCCTCCCATTTCGCGGAAGGTCTTTAAGCCGCTTTCAGCACTCATTCCTGCCCCGGTTAGCACAACCACTCTTTTCATGGATCAGGCATCATTTTTTGATTTTCTTATTTATAAATATAAGATTTTGGCCGAACAATTAGTTTCGCTATTTTTAAGTATCCCGGATGACACTGCTTTCTATTCCTGACAATAAAGGTAAATGATTGACCAACAGACTATAAATCAGATCTTTGATGCCGCCGATATTGTGGAGGTCATTTCAGATTTCGTTACTCTTAAAAAAAGCGGTGCCAACTACAAAGGTTTGAGCCCTTTTACCAACGAAAAGACCCCTTCCTTTATGGTATCTCCTGCCAAGGGTATTTTCAA
>CAZIAU010000504.1:1720-2913 GCA_964536755.1 uncultured Bacteroides sp.
GATTTTAGTTCTGGCAAGGGTGGAAATGTAGTTGGTTTTCTCATGGAACATGAAAAACTTTCGTATCCCGAGGCTCTTCGTTACCTGGCCGCCAGGTATAATATTCCCTTTGAGGAAAAAGAACTTTCTGCAGAAGAGATCCAGCAAAAAAATGAAAGGGAAAGTTTAATGGCGGTGACCGCTTATGCCCAGAACTATTTTTCAAAGCAACTGGAATCGGAAGAGGGAAAAGCAATTGGCTTGAGTTATTTTCGTAAACGCGGATTTCGTGACGATATCATCAATAAATTTCAACTTGGTTACAGCCCGGAAGAGAGAACTGCATTTACTGCCGAAGCCGGTAAGAATGGATATAAGCAGATTTACCTGGTTAAAACCGGGCTCACGATAGAACGGGACGATTATCATTTTGACCGTTTCGCCGGCAGGGTAATCTTTCCTATCCATTCTCTTTCGGGCAACATAATAGGCTTCGGGGGACGCACACTCAAAACGGATAAGAATATTGCCAAATACCTGAATTCTCCCGAATCTGAAATTTATCATAAAAGCCGGGTCCTTTATGGCCTTTTTCAGGCAAAAAAGGCGATTGTTTCAAAAAACTGCTGCTTCCTGGTAGAGGGTTATACCGATGTAATCGCCATGCATCAGGCAGGGATCGATAATGTAGTGGCCTCATCAGGTACAGCCCTTACTTCGGACCAGATCCGCCTCATAAAAAGGTTCTCGGTAAATATCACAATACTCTACGATGGGGATGAGGCGGGCATAAAGGCTTCATTCCGTGGAATCGATATGATCCTGGAAGAGGGTATGAATGTAAAGGTAGTTATGCTGCCTCCCGGCGAGGATCCTGATTCATATGCCCATTCGCACAGTTCGTCAGAATTTTTTGAATTTATTCAGGCCAATGAGAGAGATTTCATCTCTTTTAAGACAGAATTATTGCTGGCAGACGCCCAGAATGATCCAATAAAACGGGCACAACTGATAACTGATATCGTCAAATCGGTTGCTGTCATTCCGGACGGTATAATGCGCAGCGTCTTTCTGAAAGACAGCAGTTCTAATTATTCCACGAGCAGCTATATTACCAACCTCAAGCAAATCAGGCTGTAGTGTAAAACCTGCTCCAACAATACCAGATGCATAATTAGTTGATATAATAAAACTATTAGCACTGTCAATGGTTA
>CAZIAU010000504.1:2923-3190 GCA_964536755.1 uncultured Bacteroides sp.
CAGCCTGCTTCTCGGCGTGGACGAACAGGTCCTCTATAACGAGGTCAATAAGATCAGGCGAAGGCAGCAGGAGCAGAAATGGAGAAGGGAACAAACCTATCGCAGGGAGCAGCAGGAGCCACCCGGGACCATTGTCCCCCGGCAACCGGTGGTTCCCGGATTTGTAGAAAATGTTTTTTCCGAAGTAGAGGAAAGGGAAATTATCTATTTCTTATTGAAATTTGGTCGTGAAAAGCTTTATTTAAGCAGTGAAGAAAACAAGGAAAT
>CAZIAU010000505.1:0-3189 GCA_964536755.1 uncultured Bacteroides sp.
AGGATGATCCTTCCTTTCTGGATGATGCTGCCAAGCAGATCATAAATTTTGCTTCCTACCTCCAGGACGATGATGGTGTATGGTTCCATGGATACCTGGTGGATGAAGGAAGGCCTGCAGCATTTAAATGGGGCCGGGTCAACGGGTGGGTCATGCTGGCTGCGGCTGAAGTACTGTCCTTTATGCCGGAGGATCACCCCCGGCGCAAAGAGGTACTTGCTATTTTCAGGAAACAGATTAAAGGACTTAAAAGTTACCAGTCAGATTCAGGGCTCTGGTACCAGGTTATCGATCATCCGGAACTCAACTGGGGAGTGGAGACCTCCTGCACCGCAATGTTCACCTATGCCATTTCAAGAGCCATCAACAGGGGATGGATCGACAAAAGTAATATAGATGTTGTGAGAAGATCTGTTGCCGGTTTAAACAGGAAAGTTGAGGCCGACGGATCTGTCCTGGGAGTCTGCAGCAGCGCTTCTATCGGGCCGGATCTGAAATACTATGAAGAGAGGCCGACCCGGGTGGATGATCAACATGGCCCGGGGCCAATATTGTTTGCCATATCAGAATATCTTATTGCTGAAAAGAATCTTAGATAAACACCCCCAACTGGCAAAGATATCCACTAACCACTACATCTTGATTAGCTTGCTTGTAGTGACAAGATCATATGATCTGATGGTGATGGAATAGATTCCTTTCCGCAAGGATGAGAGGTCAATCTGGTATATTTTTCCGGTGAACTCTCTGCTTAAATTTATCTGGCCGTTCATTGAGATTATTTCGACAGAAAACTCTCCTGGTTCTGCGACCTCTATTGTTATCAGTTTTCTGGTGGGGATGGGAAAGATCCTGATCTGTCCGGCAAAGAGTTTTTCAATACCCACTCCTGCGACAACGAGTTCCCTATATTCGGAGATATTATCAGATCCGTCCCTGGCATACAGCCAGTACTTTCCATTTCCCAGGCCGGATATATTAAAGGTTACCACATTACCGGCAGTTGCAGCCACGGAATCGATACAAGCCCCACGAATGCTGGTCAGATCTTTATTCGTATCCTCAGGCACCAGATATATGATCCCTTCCTCTGAACTTGTTACCTCAACAGACTCTGGCTGGTATGGTAAGCTGTCAACAGCTGATAATTCCGGAGCTATCATGTCCGAGGTCACGAAAATGCTGTCCCTGAAATCAGCAACGTAAGCCTGTACGGGGTAACTTGCATAATCCCAGTCACTCGCAAAAATTACCCTGAGCCCATCCGGGGAGGGGCATCCATGAGCCTCGAAGTAATACTGATCATCGGCAGGAAGCTTTTTTTTATCGACACGCAGATTACAAATACGTTCAACCCTTGATCCGTCCAGTTTTACAGCGACCATTTCACCTACATAAGGCAGATACTTTGAATCAGACGGATTTTGATACGTATGCAACGCGTGACAGGCCTGATCTTCTTCCTTATCATAATGAAATTGCGGCAGTAAAGCTGGATGGTTCGCGGGTCGAAAGGATCTGCCATACACGCTCGTATAACTTCGCCTATATTTCAGAGTCTCATGGTTCACCCTCACCTGACGGACTGAGGGTGGTATTTGCAAGCGACTGGAATAGTGGCACCTATCCGGTTCAGGCCTATGTTGCGGATTTCAGGGAAAAGCTTAAAAATTGATTAATGGATCGTAAGTGTATTCTCTTCAAACTTAATTCCCCGGTCCCTGAATACAAGGGTATCGTGTACCTGGTGATTGTTTGATCCGTCGTTATAGGAATAATCCAGGTAAAGGGATTGAAACGTAAGCCCTGTCCACTTTTCAACACTTGATCCCAGGTCAAAAAATTCTCCGGTACCGTTGGCCGGCCAGCTCGATGCTTCATTGGGTTTAACCGTGACAGGTCCCGATGCACCGAGTGGGCTTGCAAATTCAAGCGCCATGGAGTATCGTCCGGTCCTGCTTATCCGGCTGGCTACCCTGTTGGATGTAACGCTGAGCAGTCCGGTTGAAGTAAAGGTTGTTATCAGGTCATTTTCCACGTCCCTTTCGCTGTAAACAGTGGTGTCGGTTGGAACCCCGCCCACGTATGTGATGTCCATCCCCCTGTGCAGGTAATTCCCGTGATATGCATTGACATACTTTATACCATACAAAACCCAGTCCTTGGGTGTTTTGCCCGATTCAAAGTATGCCGGAACTCTTTTATCACCACCGGGGACCAGTTCCTTTCCCGATAAGATACTGTCAGCGGAAGTGCCTGTGATCAGCAGGGGGATGACATACTGCCCCGTAAGGGCCAGGGGGTCATTGAAAAAGTCCTCTGTCAGCTGGACCCTTATAAGTCCGTTGAAGGATCCTGCGGGTATCTCCACCGTACCTGTCGGACTCAGCGTATAATAATTCTCAGGAAGAACAAACAGTGGTTCAGTAACAATAGAGTTATTTACTTCAACCTCCCTGTATGCCCCGTCAGTCAGGGAAGGATCAACCACGTAATCGACCGTCCATGTCTGCTTGTTTTCATACATACCTCCGATACTGACACCGATGTCAAACTGATAATCCCTGTCCAGGGTGTTATCGATCCGGTCTTCCCCGAGCGAAAGTGTCCTGAGAGGAGTTTGAAACGGAAAGTAGACAGCCTGGAAATCATAATCAGGAAAGACCTGTTCCTGGTTATCACAGGCAACCAGACCGGTGATTATTATGATAGAAATAATTACGTTCCTCATATCTGTGTGCTTTTATTATTTTAATCTACCAACCTTTATTTTGCTCTATATCGTATTTGAGCGTCTCCTCATATGGAACGGGCCCGTATATCATATCCGGGGTATATATTCTTTCTTCAATCTTGCCGTAATTATATACGAATGTGGTATCCATAGCATTCAATGCAATGTATACTCCCTGCACAGGCTGGTTCAGAGTAACCTGGTCGTTCCATCGCCGGATATCCCAGAATCTGAAACCTTCAAAGCAGAGCTCGATCCGTCTTTCGTTCCTGACAAGTTCCCTGAGCTGATCCTGCTGGGTAACCGATGCCAGGTAATCGTCGGGCGTGAGTCCTGCCCGGATCCGTAACTCCTCCAGCTTGGTTTTGGCAGTGAAACCGTACCCGTTGGGATCACCATCCGGACCCCAGGCTTCGTTTGCTGCTTCGGCATAGGCAAGAAAGAGTTCGGTATAC
>CAZIAU010000506.1:0-3178 GCA_964536755.1 uncultured Bacteroides sp.
AAAAGCCAGGCTTGCGATAAAGATGGCCATTGTAAATCCAATACCCGCCAGAAAAGAAACACCGATGATCTGCTGATTGTTTATTTCATTGGGGACTTTAATTAGCTTTATCTTTTTTGAGATAAGTATTATTGATGATATTCCAATCCCCTTTCCCAGAACCAGGCAAATAATAATATTACTTATTAATGTTGTATCTAAATCACCGGTTCCACCTATATATACACCTGCATTGGCAAATGCAAAAACAGGAATGATCAGGTAAGCAACCCAGCTGTGCAGGCCATGTTCCAGCCTTTGAAGCGGTGACTGATATTGATTGATCCAATCCTCCAGATCATCGATCTGTTCAATCTGTTCCTTACAGAGTATTGGTTTTTCTGATACAGAAGCCCTGCTGATGTTTTCTGTAATTTTTTTGAGATTTGCGATGAAAGAGGGAGTATCAATTCTCTGCCTGACAGGAACAGAAAAAGCAAGCAAAATTCCTGCCACGGTGGGATGAATTCCTGATTTCAGGAACAGCAGCCAGATGATGCCACCAAAAAGCAAATTTAAGAGTATGGAAAAGTAACCTCTGAAAGATATTAAATAGAGGATCCCCAGTAACAACAGAGCAACAATCAATAATCCAAATTTAATGGTACCACTGTAAAACAGTGCAATTACCAGGACTGCTCCGATATCATCCACAATGGCGAATGCGGTCAGAAATATTTTCAAGCTTAGCGGGACTCTTTTACCAAGGAGTTTTAAAATCGCCAGAGAAAAAGCAATATCTGTAGCCATCGGTATTCCCCAGCCATCGGCTGATCCGGGGTTCCTGTTTATTATAAGAAACAACAATACGGGCATCAGCATTCCCCCAAATGCCCCAAGGAGGGGGAAGGCTATCTTCTTCGGGGAATTAAGTTCTCCGATTAAAAATTCTCTTTTAATCTCAAGACCGATTGAAAAAAAGAAAATTGCCATTAATCCATCATTGATCCATAATATCAATGGTTTATTCAGTTCAAAATGGGAGGATGTAAATCCAATTTTATATTGCAGCAGCGATCTGTAGCTTTCCCCAAGGGGAGAATTGGCCCATGCAAGAGCGATAATTGTTGCAGACAGCAACAAAATCCCGCTTAAACTCTCGATTTTGACAAATTTCTGAAATGGCGATAAGATAATCTTTGATATCATACCGGTTTTATTTTAAAAATGATCTCCTTTTACCTCTTGTGGCATTGGCTCCCTTAATATTCCCTCCGCCCCAGGACAATCCCGATTTTCGTTCCCTAAAGGGAGAATTATTCATTCCCCATCCTTTTGACTTACTCTCTCCGGTTTTTGTCTGCACCATATTGTCATCTGTTCCCTTGTATGATTCCAGGATCTTTTTAATCTTTCTGTTATGGCGGTACCTGTCAATAATGACCAGTGGAAGAAACAGAGCCAGCAACAGGATTAATCCAGATATCAGGAACACATTGTTCAGGGAAAATTCCGCCTCAATACCTATCAATCTTATTACAATCAACAGCATTCCGGTTATTCCTGAAACATAAATTATTGATTTCATAATGGTATTCTCCTTTTATATTATTGCTGTTGCATATTTTCTGTAAAATAAATATCGATGATATAGTATTCAATTCCATCCTTTTCTCCCTCCCATAAGTTTATCTCCAGTATCTCCTTATATTGATATACCATGTAATAGGTGCCCTCATAATGCTTGCGTACCCGGCGGTATTTACAATTCTTAACGATCTCCTTTATTAATCCGGAATGTATTTCATGACCCCAGGTAATGAGTTGAATCTTACTTATTGCATTAGTTTCAGTTTTGCTGATATGCAACCATGCGGAGGCCTTACCCGATTCGAGGTCATATCCCCATGACTCATAATATTTGTCAATTTTACCGGGAAAGAATCCTTTACTGATCAAATGATCCCTGGTAAAGAAATTTGAATCAGGATTCTTTGCGGCTTCAACTATTTCACTGAAAGTAATTTGGCCGGTCAGGGTAAATGAGCTCACCAGGAACAGCAGGCATATAATTTGTTTCATCTGCTTCGATTATCTCTCATTTTTATATAAAAATACTGATATTCAAGTAAAAAGAAGAAACGTTTCTGTAAAGTTTCAGTAGAATCAAAATGAAATTTTGGAGTAAGTCTGAAAAGATATCTCTTGTTAAAGTATATAATATATTGTATTTTAGATACTATACCTGTACTGGCAATAGAATAATATTTTCCATGTTCTAATTAGATTTCACAATACAGAAGGACTACCCCAATATTGTTTTATCTAATAGTGAAAAATGTATGAAAAGTAAAGCTCCATTATTTGGTTTGATCTCTTTAATGATGACAGGTTGTGTTGTGTATCAACCTCAAGCAATTGATATTCCTTTGATACATGAGAAAAATGAATGCAGGATAGATGCAGGCGTTTCATTCCTTCCTTCGGTTCAGAGTACAATTTCCTATGGCCTGACAGATAAGATAGTACTCCAGGGGTATGGAAGTTACGGGAATGACCGAAAATATTACTTGCAGGCAGCAGCAGGAGTTTATCAGCAGAAGAGAGATAATAGAGTCATGGAAATATATGGAGGTTTTGGATATGGATACGGAGATGCATATAAGGACGCGAATCCCGGGAATCTGATTGGGAATTATCAACTGTACTTTACCCAACTTAATTATGGCAGAATTGCTACCGGGACATCCAATTTTGAAACCGGGATAGGAATCAAGTTTGGTTATCTACATTCTAATTTAGAAGATAAAAATTACTACTCGATAGAATATCAAGGTCCTTTTCCCGGTCCTTGGGATGTTTACTACGATGAGAGTATGTTGATTGAACCAGGCTGTTTCATAAGAATGGGTGGGGAAAACCTTAGGTTTGGCATAAAACTGGGCGGAACATATATCTGCAAATTCACGAATCGGGATAAGTATTTGCCATATATGTACTACAATCTGGGATTGAGTTTAAACTACAAGTTCTGATGGAAATTCAGGCTTCAATTAATTATTGAAATGTTTTCGCTATGTTTTCGCGGACCAAAATAAAAAAGGCGTAAACAACTTGATTATAAGTGAATACGCCTTTTCATCTGTGGGATGTACTGGAATCGAACCAGTGACCTCTTGCCTGTCAAGCAAGCGCTCTG
>CAZIAU010000507.1:0-3176 GCA_964536755.1 uncultured Bacteroides sp.
TGGGGCTTATAATGCCGTTTCACCCGATCACAAAACAAACAGGGAATTTACAGCAACATTAGCACATGTGCTTAAAAAGCCTTTTTGGTTTCCTGATATTCCTGCATTCCTTTTAAAGTTGATTTATGGGAAAGCATCTGATATTATTTTAAATGGCAGCAGGGTTTCCTCAGAAAAAATCATAAATGCCGGTTACCATTTCAAATTTCAGGTTCTTGAAAGTGCTTTAGCTGATCTGATTAATAATAAGAAGAAATGAGGATCTGGTCGTTACATCCAAAATATTTAGACACCAGGGGTCTCGTTGCATTATGGCGTGAAACTTTATTAGCCAAAGAGGAATGGGAAATTACGGACTGAACACTATGCACTAAAAATATGACGTTCCTTTGTAGACCTTCGAGAGGAGGGGGGGTACAAGATAACCTTCGTAAGTCAGCTGACCCGGCCAGTTAGAACTGATTGTTGCTTCTGCTCTGCCTTCCTGAAATACGATTAACCTTACATCATAGGTGCCTAGTGAAGATTGTAAAGTATAATATGCATTGTAGGTCCCGTTTTTAGCATTACGTTTAAAGGTGTAATCGGAGATCCGGCCTTCAACGGTAATGCCTCCTACACCGTTCAGTCCAACATAGCCGTTACTACCGATCTGTATAACCCCGGTTATGGAATCTGAAGCCAGGAAGTTTATCATTGGAGATACATTCCTGATGTTCCCTCTTTTGTCTCTTAACCTGTCAGCCTCCAGTACGAATAGCTGATTCTCCACCATCCATTTGACAACTGCTGCTTTTTGTTCCGTTTCGTCAGCCTTCTGCTCTTTTTTCATCTGTTTCTGGAGTTTTCTCATCTCCTTTCTGTCTGGTTCCTGTGAGAATGAACCGTAGGATATAAACAGTAGAACCGATATGATAATAATTGATCTCATTTGCTTAATTTTTTTACCATTTTAAAGGATTTTATCCTCCCTTAAATACATCAAATATTGTACCAGTTGAAGTGAATTTAACTACGGTTTAAGGGGAATTAACCTTTTTTAAACATCCAGTGCCACAAAGAATGCAATGAACTTCTCTTTCCGGTTATAGAACTGGTTGCTGAGTGGGCGGCCATTGTAATAGTTAAGCCCGATCCGTACTCTGCACTTTCCCCTGTCCTGGGGAAACAGGTATCCCACGTTCAACGATATATTCGGGACAAATGCATTGGCCTGATATACGCTGACATTGGCTGCAGAAAATAGCCCGCCCAGATATGGCCTGTTGAAGTAGTACTCCAGTTCTAACCCTCCCTGAAGGTTCAGCCATGCATCCGCATTGGGCTTGTTTTGCCGGGATCCCATAAAATCCACACTCTGTCATTATGTATTACCCGGCTGTAACCATACCTGCCGTCAAAATCGGAACCTTCCGAATCGACGGACCACTGATTACCGGGATCTCTTCTCCAGAATGTGTAGTTCACTCTCTGGGCAAAATGAAAATGCACATTTGAATCTGTTGCCTCCGTCCAGGTTACTCCGTCTTCCGAGCTCCACACATCTTCCAGGTAGGTGTCACCTTTGATCATCCCCGGATTGTATCCACCCATTACCCAGATCCTGTTGTTATATGAAACCGATGTATGATCCCAGCGATTTGACCATTGTGCATTGTCACTCACCAAAGTCCAGGTGATTGCTCCGTCATAGGGTGGGGTCCTGTACTCTTAATAAGATTGAAATTCGCATGAAGAGAGAATGAAGGCCAGGGCTGAACCTGATAATAAAACAGGAATTCTCATGTGATGATATTTTCTTCGTTGAGAAGAACTTTATAAATGGATTCATTCTCCTGGTCAAATACCACAAACATAATTTCCTCCGGCGATCCAGGTTGTTCCTGGAAAGACCTTACTGCTTCAATGGCGGTTCTCGCAGCCAGTTCCTTTGGGAAACCATAAACACCGGTAGAGATATTAGGAAAGGCGATACTCTTTAATTCATATTCTGATGCGATCTGCAGGCTTCGAGTGTAGCAGCTTTGAAGCAGTTCGGGTTCATTATTCTTACCTCCCCGCCACACTGGTCCCACCGTATGGATAACATAACGGGCCGGCAGGTTATATCCTTCTGTAATTTTGGCATCACCGGTGTCACAACCATTTAATTTCCTGCATGCTTCGAGCAGTCCCGGTCCGGCTGCCCTGTGAATGGCCCCGTCCACACCACCACCTCCCAGTAAACTGCGGTTGGCAGCATTTACGATGGCATCCACATCGAGCCGGGTAATGTCATCTCTTATTAGGCGGATTATCCTGGACATATCTATTTCATTCCCCTGATAACTGCATTAAATTCCTGTTCGAACGCCCTTGCAATCTTCAGCATGACTTTATCGATCTGTTTATCGGTGAGTGTTTTATCCTCATCCAGTAAAGTGAATGTCAGCGCATAGGATTTTTTTCCTTTTTCGATTTTGTCTCCCTGGTACACGTCAAACAGGCTCACATTTTTCAGTAGCTTCTTTTCAGTATTCATTGCAAGAGAACGCAACGACTCATAAGTAACCTCCCGGTCCAGCATCAGGGAGAAATCCCTGGTAACCACCTGGAACCGCGGCAGAGGTTTGAACAGGATACGGTGATCCGTGATAATTTTCAGGACCAGGTCCCAGTTGAATTCAGCTGCAAAAACTTCCTGTTTAATATCAAAATTCTTTAACAGGGATTGAGCAACCTGGCCAAATTCAACCACTTTTTCTCCCCGGAGGGAATATCTGTCCATTTCCGAATAGCCAGGTGCGGCTTTTCCGCCGGTTTCAAGTGAAACGGGATCGATCCCCAGTTTAACCAGTACTGTCTCCACAAAACTTTTAATCCCGTAAAAGGAGGCGTCTTCCTTTTCCTGGACCCAGTTTGCCGGTCTTGTACTTCCTGTAATAAATATCCCCAGGTGCAGCTCTTCCCTGAATTTATCAATTAACTCTTTGCCTGGTGCTGACGGGTTGAGATAGTAGCATACACCGAACTCGTACAGTTTCAGGTCCGGATTCTTCCGGTTTATATTATATACGACAGCTTCAAGTCCACCGTACAGAAGATTCTGACGCATTAATCCCAGGTCCTGGCTGAGCGGATTGAACAGGCGAACTGCACTGCTGTCCTGCTTCTCATCACTGTCATAATAGGAAGAC
>CAZIAU010000508.1:0-3172 GCA_964536755.1 uncultured Bacteroides sp.
AATACCGGGATCAGCTCACTGATCAACCAGAAAGGCCGGGAACTTGCCAGGATAGGTTGGTGGAAACGCTCGGGCCTGCGGGGCAACCTCAATAAGAATGACCGAATCACATTTTATGTGAAACACGGGGACTATATCGGCCGGATCAGTGTTTTCCTTACCGTGATATTCCTGCTATATACCGTGGTGTCGAAATATACACGGAAGAGTGCACCGGGCAGGGACCATTAAACACTATTCGCCTGTGGATGAGAGCCTGTGATCCGATGATAATTCAGGTATATTCTGCTTTACTCATCCCGGGATGATAGTATCAGATGATAGTATCAGATGATAGTATCAAAAGATATCCTTCTCTAAACTTTGTCCGTACACCTTTTTATAGAACAAGCCCTAACTTGAATGATGCGACGAATAGCAATTAGTGGCGATTCTTATTAATTTAAGGGTCTGAACCGATCATAAACCGCTTTAAAGAAAATTCCATGAAAGAATTTAAAACCATCAAACCCACTGAAATCACAGATAACGTTTTTAAACTGCTTGACAAGGACTGGATGCTGGTTGCCGCCGGTTCGCAAAACGACTTTAATATGATGACTGCAAGCTGGGGCCACATGGGCATCCTCTGGAACCTGCCCATCGCCATAGCATATATCCGTCCTCAGCGCCACACCTTTGGATTCGCCAACCGGTATGAGGATTATACCCTATCGTTCTTTACCGAAACCTTCCGCGCTGCCCTGCAGTTTTGCGGTACCCGCTCCGGCCGCGATTACGACAAGGCAGCCGAGACCGGACTGACACCCGTTCAGACCGAAAGGGGGAACGTGATCTTCAGGGAAGCCAGACTGGTCCTGGAATGTCACAAGATCTACCAGGACGAACTGAAGAAAAAGAACTTCCTGGTCCCTGAGGTCGCCAGAAAACATTACCCCACAAACGACTTCCACCGCTTCTATATGGGCGAGATCGTCAACGCCTGGCTGAAGGAGTAAGTCCGGGAAAGTAAATTGACTCTCTTCGCAGCAAGCTGCGAGGAACCTTTAGCTCGGCATAGCCAATCGTCGATTGACCAACCCGATCATAGAACTATCTATCTGCCTGTCTAAAGGCAACTGACATTAATTCCTGCTCATTTTTACTTATACCAATGTGATTTGCTATTGATCTCCATCCTTTGACGGTTGAAGTTATTTGTGAAATGATTTGATCTGATTCTCTACCATCAATACGAAAGTATTCAGCAACTTCTTTGGCAAGATCCAGATCCAAAGAATTATCATCTTCAGAAATATTAATACTTAATCCCGTAGCTTTTTCAACAGGATTCATATCATATGCCGGCGATAAAATCCAACCTTCTTTAGTGAGAATAAATCCATGGTTTCGAAGGTGGTCATCAGTGTTTGAAACACAGATATTAAATACAATACGTTTCCAAAGTTCTTCAAGGTCCTTCGTAACGTTAGCCCCAAATTGCATAAGAAATTCAGCCAGCTCTAAATAACTCGCTCCATCTGAGTAACCAGTCCCGTCATTGTATCCAAGCATTGTTAATGCTGATGCAAAATGAATCCTATTACCATTTTCTCGATCAAACCTTTTGCTTAAGTATGTATGGTATCTTCCAGAAAATTTCTCAATTCTTGATTCAGGTACTCTGATTCCTATCCTTTGTGCTAACAAATGGACCAACATCTCCCATGCACCAACATCAATTTGATCCATATTACTTGGGAATTTGGCTATCCATAAGTTATTCCCAGGATCAACGACACTAGATTTCGGACGCGCTCCGCCTAAGCTGGACCCTGGTACAATTAGTAGTCTTAACCATTTTAAGTATTCCGGATCATCCAGATCCTCTTCTTCCTCAATTTTGAGACTTGCATATTCTAAATCCCTCAATGTCGTCAAAGGAGGTGAAGCATGAATCTTATCATTATCGAGGAATTCTCCGTTAGTACTAAGCTTAAATCGAAGTGCACCCATTCGATGACCATCAAATACCCCTAAGAGATAATCAGATTCATATAAAGTATTAATAGGACGCTCCTCTTTTCGGGCTCTTGCAGCTTCTCTTTTTTTCATTAGTAACTTTCCCCATCGGTCAGGTGAGGAATCCAAAAATAGGCCGAAATTTGATTTACCCTCACTTAGATATTGTGGCCCACTATAATATCCCAGATCCGGATCTAATAATTGCGCAGGTGCTGATTTCAACCAGTCTTTATCATATTCAAAATAGAATACTTCTTTCCCTCTTGTAATACTCACATTTAAGATCCCTAATAAACAAGGTTCATTGAGTTTATCCCAATTGGCATATACATATATTTGTTTTTCATGATTGCTCATTTTCTCAAATATTTTAGTCCCTCTTTGGAGCTCGTTTTTTGACAACCAGTTCAGAATCTTGAATCTTCCTTCCAAGTTCATCATCTTTTGCCACTTCTTCTAAGTCATTCTCAAGACCTAAGATTAGTAGCACTTGCAGATAATTGCCAATACTTACTGATTCACTTCCTCTTTCTATTTCATAAAGTGTCTTTCTTGATATATTTGCTCTTTCTGACACTTGATTAGCACTTAATTTTCTTCTGAGACGAGCAAATTTTATATTCTCACCAAGAGACTTTAGTATTCTTTTCTGCTTCGGTAGCAAGACAATCTTCTTTTTCATAACGTGTATTATAATTAACAAATATATTACATATTGAGCAATATATTACACATTATAAGTATATATTTATATTTTTAATCATTTGTTAGGAAAAGACAATCCTGGCCAGATACACCCTAAGTATATATTCTAACTTTCTACCTTCTAACTTTCTACCTTCTAACTTTCTACCTTCTAACTTTCTACCTTTTCTAACTTTTCCCTGCGTTGCTATGCAACCCGGGAATACTTAACTTGTCTTTCTCAATTGAAAGCATAATACTTTGACGACGAAATACGAGGACATACACAGGGATGTAGTCGAAGCATGCATGAAAGGTGATGTTCGGGCACAGTACCAGTTATACTCTCTTTATTCCAGGGCCATGTATAACATCTGTTACCGGATGACCAATCAGCTGGAGGAAGCCGAAGATATGCTTCAGGAGTCCTTTTCCTATGCTTTCAGTAAACTGGGTTCTTTCAGGTTTGAATCGTCCTTCGGGG
>CAZIAU010000509.1:0-3155 GCA_964536755.1 uncultured Bacteroides sp.
AAGGATGTTCTTTTCTTGATAAGTTGAGGCGAAGGACTCATTGGGCTCCATCTCCTGGATCACCCTTCTTATTATTAGGACATATCGGTACAGGTAAAACCACCTTCCTTGACCACTATTTTTTCAGTCATTTACCGGAAACAGTGTTACTGAAAACGCATCAAGTCCAATTCAGATCTTCGGCAATTACGTTCAAACACTGGGGTCAGGAAACAGCATTGTAACCTCCACCGGAATAATGGTGAAGGGTGACAAAATTGAAGTGGCCGAGGCAACATGGTTAAATCAGTCCTGTGCCTATGTCATTGATGGCGACATCTATGTTGGATCTGAAACCGGTTCCAACCTTATCCTGGATCCGGGTGTTGAATTGCGTTTTGCTGCGGATCAGGGAATCTATGTGGGCTATTACTCCGGCACCTACGGTACTTTAACTGCAGAAGGTACCAGCGGGGCTCATATTAAGTTTACTTCAGCTGCACCGGAAATAGCCAGATCTGCAGGGGATTGGGACTATGTGGGATTTTATGACGGCGCCGGTACCAGCTCATCGCTGGCATATTGTGATTTTGAATATGGAGGCGGATACTCCAGTAACTATGGTATGATATATGTGGATGGTTCAGGGATTTCCATAACTAATTCCACCGTTTCTCATTCAGGTTCCATGGGAATCAATCTGAGTAGTGATGCCATGTTTACAGACTGCAGTGACAATACTTTCGGGGTAAATACGGATGTGCCCATTGAGATTTATGGTAACTATGTCCATACAATTGAAAACGGGAACAATTTTAGCGACAGGGGGATTCGTGTCAAAGGCGACAAAATGGAACAGGCAGATGTAACCTGGCTGAAACTGAATGCACCCTACCTGATTGCCGGTGATCTCTATATTGGGTCTGAAACCGGAGCCAAACTGACCATTCAGGAAGGAGCTGTACTAGAGTTCACTGAAGGCTCCTCTTTTCTGGTAGGCTATTATTCAGGTACGACCGGGATCCTTAAAGCCGATGGAGATGCTGTTAACCGGATCATCTTCACATCCTCTGCTCCGGCCGGATCTGAATCTGCTGGTGACTGGGACGGAATTTATTTCTACGATGGCACTGCAAATGGTACCATTCTGGACAATTGTACCATATCCTACGGAGGGGGATACAGTAACAACTCGGGAAACCTGAGTATTGTGAATGACAAAGCGGGAATACCGGAGATCATCAACTGCCGGATCGAGAACTCGGCTGCCTGGGGTATTTACCTTGGGAATAGTGCAAGCCCGACCCTGACAAACAACACCTTTAGCAATAATGCTTTGGGAAACAGCAATCTGTGATCTGTCATTCAGCCAGCAGGTGAACTTTAGAATTAATACCCTATTCTTGGAACAAAACTGTTGGTGAAACAGTCGTTAAGGTATACCAGGTAAAAGCCTGACACAGGGGGGCGCGGGTCAGATCTTAATTTTCGGTATTTCCCGAATCCGGTTCTGGTTCCACATGTATGGTGGCTTCGATCTCCATTTCATCCCTCAGCGCTTTCTCAATAGTGTTGGCGATTTCATGTCCGGTCATTATATCAAGGCTTCCTTTTAACCAGATATGAAAAGTCAGTTCTCTGTGATCGCCATAAGTGTGGAGGTGAAAATGGTGAGGGTGTATCTCCATGTCTGAAACCCTGGCTGTGAGTTCTACAACTTCATTGATCAGTGTTTCATCGGGTTTCTCCCCCAGCAGTTTATCTACTGAACTACGGATGATTTCATAAACAGCATAGAATATCATCAGGCTTATCAAGAGGCCAAGCAGGGGATCCATCCACCAGAATCTGTTACCCAGCAGGATCCCCACAAGAACCACAGCTGAGGAAAGGGCATCACTTCGGTGGTGCCATCCATCGGCCCTCAATGTTTCAAATTTCGTTTTCCGGTATGCCCAGTATGCATACTGGGCCATCCCTTCTTTGACCACTACAGAAAGTGCTGTCACCACTATGGCTAAGATCCCGAACCGGGTGGGTTCATGCTGTCTGAACTTCTCAATGGATTCCGTGAAAAACTCATAGGCAACGATGCCAAGCATAAATGCGATAAAAATGGAAATGATCTGCTGATAACGCCCGTGACCAAAGGGATGCCGTTCATCCGCTTTCCTGGAGGATAACCTGACACTGCCGACGACCATCAGGGAACTGGCCGAGTCTGAAAGAGTATGCCATGCATCGGCAATAATTGCAAGAGAACCAGTTATAATACCGACCCAGTACTTCAGGCCGAATAACACTAAATTGGCCACAATTCCTATGATGCCTTCCAGGTATGCGTATCTGTTCTTTCTATCCATGAATTACACAAACATGATATGAGTCTGACGATCAGAAAAAACAAATTTACGATTTAGAAGGTTAAATACCATTTTATTATATTTCCTCTGTGAAACTTACAATAAAAACAGTCAATATGAAACAGCGTACTTCTCTATTATTGCACCTCCTTTTCCTGATTATTGTCGTTATAGAACTTGCAGGCAGACTTACCGGGAATATAAGCATGGAATACCCGGTGAAGCCTCTGATCATGATCTGGATAGCCTCTTATTTCATTTTATTCAGGAAAAAAAAGCAGTTTACAGTGCCGGTTCTTATTGCTTTCTTTTTTTCCTGGGTGGGAGATAATTTCCTTATGTTCTCAGTTCAGGATGAATTATACTTCTTTGCGGGGGTAGGGGGATTCTTTATAGCACAGATTACCTATATCTACATCTTTGCAAGGTTCAGTGAAAAATGGGGGAAAGGATTTCTCCAGAAACACCTGATCGTTGCCTTCCTTTTTATTGCATATGTGGCAGGCATCTTATACCTGCTGTATCCTGACCTGGAAGGAGTGATGAAGCCTATTATTTTCATATATGCGCTGTCGCTGATCGGGATGTCAATGATGGCTCTGAACAGAAATGGAAGAGTGAACCGCAACAGCTATCTGCTGGTGTTCCTCGGCTCTGTTTTGTTCGTGATTTCTGACAGCATGATCGCAATAGATAAATTCAGTACGGAAATCCCCCTTGGTGGTTTCTGGGTAATGATTACCTATATTTCAGCTCAATACCTGATCATGCGCGGTCTGATCCTGGAGAAATAATATGAACCTGTTTATTCGG
>CAZIAU010000510.1:0-3145 GCA_964536755.1 uncultured Bacteroides sp.
TATATATTTGTTCTCGATGACGGGAATCTCTTTGAAGGAGGTGATTTCACGCTGATAGAGTCCCATGGAGGACCATGTTTCGTATCCCGGGGGTATCAGCCGGTACACCACGAATGGATCGATTGCTTCTTTTGCCACCCTGATCCCGAAGGGTTCATAGGATGACCAGCGGCCGTTCTCTTTCTTGTACAGGATCACTTCCACCCGCGAGCCCCTGTTACCGGAGAGGAGCCTGCTCCATTTGACAGGAGGGATCCTGAAAACACCGTTTCTTGCCCTGACAATCAATTCTGTACCGTCCGGCCCCTTGAACAGTGCTTTGAATCCGGCTCCCTCTTCTTTCACGGAAAAGTTAAGCGGGGCAATATTTGCCGGTATGGTGATGTCTGCATAATCCGGAAATATATCCGCACGGTACCCAAAAACATTGCTGGTTTCCACGGGGGGAGGCGAGTGACTGCAACCATGTATCCAGTACAGAAATGTCCACAGCAGTGAAAAAATAATGAACCTGGAAAGATTGTATGAACTTGACTTGACCATGATCTAATAATTTGGCTGTTCGCTGAAATTCAGGTAATACCAGAATGAGTACCCGTAGGAAGGGTAAAGGTTCCGCGCAGCTTCATACCTGTCGTTGTACTTTTGTAATTCCGAGCTGTAATTATGAAACCTGGAGATGGTATTCGGGTCAACATCGATATTAACCTGATCTTCCTTGCTGTGTGTGATCTGGTAAAGAAGCAATGCCTCATCCAGCAGGCAGGGTACCGGTCCCTGGCTGATTCCCTGGTATCTGGTGAGGTTCGCTGCAATATCGTCCACCCTCTTTTCAAGCAGGTAAAGCGCCATAAGGTAGTCGTAAGCTTTGCGGTTTGTCCGATTATTTGCCAGCAACGATACCAGGTTAATCTCCATATCCGTTCCATCGGCAAAAAAATCGTGTATGAATGAGACCCCTGTGCGCGGCCCCAGCTCCGGATCGTTCCTGACGGCATCCCGGTTATAAAGGAAGCGTGAATAATGGGTCGCCATCTTTTTACCAAAGAGAGAATGATCAAGTACCCGGATATATTTCCCGGCCACCCTGTCATTTCCCCTGACAAGTTCTGTCTGGATAAGCCTTTTCAGGTTACGGAAGGTAAATCCTTCAATAATATATGACTCGTAGGCCCAGTGTTGAGCCTCATTTGTAAAATTGACGGTCCAGAAGAAATCGCTGCCCCTCCTGAGTATCTCCTTCCTGGATTCCCAGTCAAAGCAGAGGGCCCTTCTCCCGAAGGGCTGTGGATATCTGAACAGGTCGCTGCAGAGACTGTCCGTATTGGCCAAAGCCAGATTGGTATAGTAGGATCCGAAAAGATTCATGGAAGGGTGTTTTGAAGCATAATCAAGTACTCCCTGCCAATCTTCTTGGACCGCCAGCTTTTCGATCCTGAAGAATTCAGAATTCTTCCTGTGATAGGAGAAGTGCAGGACCAGGATGGTGGCTGAAATGCATACCACTATCTGTGCTGTCAGCCTCCACTTGCGCATCCCGGGCCTCCAGGACCCGGATCTCCCTGCCAGTAAGATCAGGAGCAGAATCCAGAGGATAAACAGATATTGCAACGGTCCGGCTTCATAGTGCATATGGAATGGAAAAGGATGGATCATCAGTTCTGTGATGGATTTCAGATACAGCAACCGGGCAGCGGCCAGAATGATTACAGCAGGATAGAGTAAGGTGAAGAGCAGTAGTTCGGGAAGACCCCCTCTTTTCAGGGTCAGGTCTGACACAATAAGCAGCAGAATGAAGATCCAGACGAATCCTCCTGCCAGCTGGTAGAAGAGGGGGATCATGAGGGCAAGGAAGACCCTCCTGTTTAGCTTTTTCTCCGGAACGATTGTTGCCAGGCCGATGGCAGATATAAATCCCAGTGAATGATAAATCTGGTGGGGATAATGGTTATGCATACCCAGGAGGAGCAGGGGGGTCAGCAAACCGGCGAAAAGTAATTCATTGTTCCCATTAACAAACCTGATCAGCCGTCCGGTGGCAAGATAGGAGAGGGTGAGCACCCCTGAGAGCACTAAGGCCCCGGCCAGCCTGAACCGAAGGAACTGGTTCAGGAAGTTCCCCAGATATTCAAGGAATCCGCCCGGGTGCAACAGGGATGACAAAAGTTGTCCGGGCGTGGTAATAAAAATACCCAGGTCACTACTAGCAATCAGCACATACTCGCCGGGAAAATAGAACCATGCTATACAAAGAAGAAACAGGGCAGTAGCGACCACTCCTTCAACTCTTCTCAAAGTGTATGTTCCAACTTCCCGGATCAAACAGAAACAGATTTAAAAGGTTGATCAATGGTGACTTCAATAGCTAAATATACTCCTAATATTTTTATATCTGCAAAATTCAGACAGGTTCCGTCACCGGAATTAATATAAAATGCTTAGATTTAATTTACCGCAAATAAAATTCTATCATTCATAACGATCATGAAAAAAGAAAACACAATCAGGCACGGCCGGATGTTATCACTGACAATTTTCTGTTTGTCCCTGATCACCTCGACCATTGAATTGAAAGCTATCGAAAGACCACTAATCTTTCCCATACCCCAGGAGATGGAAACTACAGGGGATATCTTTAAGATGGATGAGTCAGTAACCATCATTGTGCCCGAGGAAAAGAGTGAACAGGACATGTTCCTGGCCCGCTTCCTGGTGAGGGAGCTCAGTGATAAATATGGAATAGCAGTAATGATTGAATCTGCTGCCAGTATCCCCGGTGACAGGAAGGTGGTTGTCATGGGAGCGGCAGGCAATCCCCTGATAAAAAAGTACTGTCAGGATAACGGATTGAAACTGAATAATGAAAGTCCGGGTAAGGAGGGATATATACTCCAGGTCAGCGACAGTAAGATAGTTATTGCCGGCTGGGACGATCCCGGTGCTTTTTTCGGACTGCAATCCCTTCGCCAGATCATCGATGCAGGAAACGGGACCAGTGTCGGGGGGATAAAGGTTCGTGACTGGCCCAATCTGTCCTTCCGGGGCGTACGCCTCTATGTGCCCGGTCCGGAGAATATCGCATTCTTCAAGCGTTTCCTGAGGGATTTTATGGCTCTTTATAAGTACAACAAGGTCATTCTTGAAG
>CAZIAU010000511.1:0-3142 GCA_964536755.1 uncultured Bacteroides sp.
CCCTTCCATAACCATAAGCCAGGTTGTTATTCAGTTCGGCTTCTGGAAAAAAGCCCCTGGGTGTACTGGCAAGCTTCCAGGAAGAGAACTGTTTCAGATCGATGGAAGTTTCACTTCCTTCGAAGTCATCTATATAAGCGTTCCCCTCTTTTTCTATGGCTCGTGAATGACCCGGCACCAGCTGTGCAAATTCACCAACCACGGTAAGAGAGGAGGGTGCCTTTGTCTCAAGGAAAGGGAGTTTATCAACAATGGTAGTAATCAACTGGGATTCTGTCCGGTAACTTCCATTCAATCCCCAGATGGTATTGGAGATTGGCTCATCCCCGATATTTACTTTCTGGGTAAGCGGCCGTTCGGTAAGATGCATGGCTGTTGCACCCAGATTAAAGTTATCAGAGATCTTATAATCCAGGTGTGTTCCCACCAGGGTTTTGGTCTGAAAATTAAAAAGAGACTGGTTCTCAAGCGATATCCTGATTGGGGTCCCCGATTCCATTATCCCCTGGTTAATTATGGTCACCCTTCCAAGCATATAATCCACTGTATAATCCTGACCTTCAATGAGTTCTCTTCCCCCTGCAGTAACCTTCACCGATCCCTGGGGCACATTCATTGCATTCAGCATGATCTCAGAACTGCTGGAGGAGGAGTACTGACCGGCAATCAGGAATTTGTTCTTTTCCGCTATCTGCTGCGCCTTTGTCTTTGTGGAGTCGTATAACTCCTGGAAGACATATTTATCCAGGGCAAGGTCAATATTTTCTCCCTGAAGGCTGTCCCGGAGTATCTTTTCCAGGTCACTCCCAAATGGTTCAAGTAACGGGAAAAATACCCTTCCGTTAGCAGGATTTATAGTTACCCCGGAAATAAAGTCAAAAATACCGTCCGGATATGGATCCCTCTGGGAGTTCATATTGTCCATGTTCATAAGACTGATCAGTATGGTCTTATTCAGATCTCCTTCGGGGATATAGTTTATGGCATTTCCGGTCTTATCATCCCTGTAAAGTACATCGAGGGTGAACTCCTCCTGACTGACCTGGTATGCGCCAAGTGCATAAACGTTTTTCATCATCAGGTCCCATGTATAGCTGTTGGGAGTATAGTTGGTAGGCTTTATCAGCTTAAGAATCAGGGTTTGAGGTGCACTGATCCCGCTCGATTGGGACAATTCCCCAACCTGGAAAGTCTGTCCCCGGTAGGTGTATTCATACGCTACAGCCAGGATCTCATCAGTATTAAGAGCAGTATTCAGTGAGATATAACCCAGTTTATCATTAAAGGTGTATTCCCGCGGTGACAACAAACGGGCATTTTCAATTTTTTCAAAATCCACTCCCAGTACCAGTCCGGCATCTTCCAGCTCACCCGTAGCGTTTTTTATATCCCGGATGGCTTCATAGGTGGTGGAGAGCATGGAATAGGCATCATTAAAATTGTTGCGAGGATAGGTGCCGGTTTGGGTTGCATCACGGGTAAAGACCGAAGATTTCGGATCCGCCTCGGCAAGGTCGTTTACCGCCACAATATTCCGTGAATTCTCAAAATTTGTTGTCTTGTTGGTCACCCACACCTCCATCCTGGTAATGGAAACATCGGAAGTGATCACCGGCAGCCTGGCCAGTGCCCTGTTATAATTGTCACGGAAATAATCAGAAAGGAAAAAGTGTTTGTTGGCATCATAATCGTCAACGGTAACCGAGAATTCCTGGAGCTGGGCTCCCCCCTCCACATTGATCACCGATGACTCTCCCCGTTGTTGCGAGAATACACTGGTAACGCTCAGTTTTCCGAACTGAAGTTCGGTTTTCAGTCCGAAGAGACTCATGCTTCCATTGATCAGCGACCCGGGCAATGGCAGATTAACGTTTCCTGCTTCGATCTTTTTTATAATCTCATCCTCTTTCCCTGCGTATTCCAGCTTGGTCTGATTTTCAAAATCAAATGTGGCTTCCGTATTATAGCTTATATCCAGGGCCATTTTATCGCCAATGGATCCGGCCACATTCATAATGATCTTCTCGTCAAAGGTAAATGAGGGGACACTCCTCAACCTTTCGCTGATGTTGGGATTTTCCTGTTTGGCCAGATTGAATCCGAAGATCAATTCTGCACTTCCCGAAGGGATGATATTAATTGTATTTGAACCGAACAACTTGTCAAAGGCTTCACCGCCGACCTGGAGAGGGGGAATGAAAGAGAGCTGTCCCTCCAGCACCTCGCCACTTGATTTCATTCGCCAGTAATCCTCCACCTGTTTCCTGAATTCATAACGCTGGAACTCATCCCTGTTCATAATGGTTGGATTCCTGTAGTTCCAGCTCCCTATTTTTTCAGAGAATATATATTTCCGGGTCAGGGGATCATAGATAATCTGGGAATTAATGTTGGATGGATTCTGCAGATACAGGGGTGAATTAAGCCCTGAATATGAGAACGGATAGGATCCTTTATCTGAGAAAGGGAAATTTAGTGTGGTGTCCTGGGCATTTGATCCAACAGCCAGCAGAAGCCCAATGGTAATCAGGGATATATGGAAATGCCTCAGGTTCACTACATAAACTTCAAGGCAGCCTTCACAATCTCTTCCACTGAAAGTTCGGGCTGCTCTGATAAAATACGGGTCAGGATCTTCTCTACAGTTTTCTTAGGAAATCCCAGTGCTACTAAAGCAGATAACGCTTCTTCTCGGGTTGTATTGTCCTTTGTAAAGAATAATTCATCGATTCCCGCTCCTTTCCCGACTTTATCTTTCAGGTCCACAATGATCCGCTGGGCCGATTTTGCTCCGATCCCCTTGATACCCTGAAGGACCGAAACATTCCCGGCCAGGATTGCCTGAGTAACCTCGCCGGGGGTAAGGGATGACAGGATCAATCTGGCCGTATTGGTACCAACACCCGAAACAGAGATTAATAACCTGAAGATCTCCCGCTCTTCCCTGCTGCTGAATCCATAGAACATCTGGGCGTCTTCCCGGACTACAAAATGCAGATAGATGCGCCCTTCCGTATGGCTGCTGATCTGACTGTAGGTAAATACAGAAATATGAATATAATAGGCCAGATGCTCTGCCCTTACGATGATGTGGGCCGGTGACTTCTCAACAAATTCCCCCTCTATGAACTCATACATACCA
>CAZIAU010000512.1:0-3123 GCA_964536755.1 uncultured Bacteroides sp.
CATCAAACTTGTTCGCCCCTCCACCCTGTGTTCCGATCCAGAGATTTCCATGACGATCCTCAAGGATCGACCAAACAATATTACTACTTAATCCCTCTTTTACTGTAAAATGCGTACAGGTGTCACCATCAAACTTATTCACCCCTCCACCCCGTGTCCCGAACCAGAGATTTCCCTGTTGATCCTCCATGATGGTTCTGACATCATTATCACTTAATCCTTCTTTTTCAGTAAAATGCGTAAAGGAATTGCCATCGAACATGCTTACTCCTCCGCCAATGGTCCCAAACCAGAGTTTCCCATCATTAGCCTCAAGCATGGCTCTGATAAAATTACTGGGCAAGCCCTCGTTGGTAGTAAAATGCATGAATGACTTGCCGTCGAATTTGCTTACCCCCCTGTCTGTCCCGAACCAGAAATTTCCATGTCGGTCCTCCAGGATGGACCAGACATTATTACTACAAATACCCTCCTTTTCGGTATATCGAGTAAAGGTTTCCCCATCATACATACTCACTCCTCCACCAACTGTCCCGAACCAGAAATTTCCATGGCGATCCTCCAGGAGAGACACGACAATATCGTTACTCAATCCCTCTTTTTCTGTATAGTGCAAAAAGGATTCGCCATTATACATGCTCACCCCGGCATCCCAGGTGCCCATCCATATATTTCCCATGTGGTCTGCCATGAGCGAGGTAATATTAGATATACTCATCCCCTGATCCACGTCCAGGTATTTGATATTAATGGTGGCGTTGTCTTTTACGCGTGGGAGCAGAGCCTTAACTGGCTGCGGTTGTATGCAACGTTCTACTTTCCCTTTTGCGGGCAGGGGCACACCTGTTGGAATCGTATCTCCACGGTAATTTACCAGTACAAAAGCAGCGGTATCGTTGCCATGTGTAAATTTTTTGAGTGAGTCCCAGTTTATCGGAATGACGGGGAGGGATTCCGGTATTTTATGTACCTTCAGATTGCCTGGAAAAACCTTTGGATTACCAGCAGGAATTCTTTTGGGTTGTGCTACACTGTCTGGATGGATGGTTTTACCTTTAACCGGAATAGATATTCCAGTTATTATAGTATCACCATAGGAATTGATAATAGGTTGAATACTGTCTCCTGTCACAGGATTGACGATGTAGCCCCGTTTGGTATTTAAGTCTACCGTTAGCGGTGGTGGATACAAAGGCGGCATTTCGTCAGATACCCCTTTCTTTTCGCTGCTGCATGAAACAAGTAGCAAAGTGAAGGTGAGATATGTGAGTGTATTTTTCAGATTTACATGGTTTTACATGTTCCAACAAATGAAAGTGAGAATAGTTTTGGGCCTAATGCAAATATGTAACTTATAAGATGCTGTTCTCTTCAAAAGGCCCCAAGGATTATATATAACCTATAAAGCTATTTTTCTAACATCTTATTCAGTAGATTAAAGCTTTTCAAGGAGCTTGTCTTTCAGGTTGTTGAGGGATTGCTTCAAAGTTGATGATTTCGCTTTATTACGCTGTAATAATGCCCGGAGCTTTGTGCCAAGGAGTTCTCCAGTTTATGTGTTTTTAATTTCGCTGTACCATTGAACCATCTGGTGTCAATTGTGAAGGCTCGATCCTGGTAAATTCCATCAAACTGCAAAAATCTTCGTAAAATAGGACTTCCTGATGCAATAATAAGGCGGAAGTGTAAACTTCCCGATTCAACGGGCCGTTAAAATTGGGGGAATATTCGAAATTACTTCCTTTGATATATTAGAAAGTACATCTCACCCTCTGCATTTTTTGTAAATTGTGAATGAACCTACCCCGACAATCAAATGAAAACTACATCCTGTTGTTTTGTATTTGGCTTACTTCTGTTGGTGAGAGGATGCGAAATGTTCCTGAATAAACCAGATGAAGTATCATCTGTAGATATTACAGATACAGTCTATTTAGGTATTGACCGGGGCAATGATTTTGACTCTGATCTGAATGCTGAACTTCAAAATAATCTTGTAAAGTTTACCTCAAATGTTCAGGATGGGAGAGCCGTGAGCGTTGATTTCTATGATGAGTCAGGTGAACCTGTCAGAAATGCATTTATCTACGCATATACTGATAGAATCGCTCTTCTGTCAGAGAGATACACTGTGATCTGGGGAGACTTCAGGTTCACGCTGAAAGGAGGGGACACCCACTCTAATGCATTGCTGCTGGATCAAGAAACAGGAGTATTGACTGATCTTGTTTATGAATACCATCCGAATATTACTAATAGTTACCTCGGATCAAAATATCACCAGCAGGATCAGTATGGAAACATATATTATCTGGGAGCTGGCGGAATTAGAAGACTCCTAGTTCAGGACCCTGATAACATACAGATAGACTATTATATGGATTACTCGCCTATTGATATTTATTTTGTGGATCTGAAAGGGAATGTGTTTATTCAGTCCGGAAAGAAAGTAAAACTGGCTACTGGTGGGATTATTGAAGCCGGACCGGAAACAAAGCTTTGCTTCAACGGCTTTAATGATTCCGTATATGGTCTTGTGAGTGGGCTTAAAGTACTGGAGTTTATAATCTCAGAACAGTCAATTGAAAAGAATGTTGTTGCCAGCTTTCCCATTCCGGTTGCTATCTCAGACTTTACCCATTACTACCCGGATTCTGTCAGCAAGAAGCATTTCTTTTGTTTTACTGATATCCCAAAATCAATAAGTACATCTAATAGTAATAGGATTGCAGGGATATGCTTTGACGAGACTGATGAAAAGATATATTTAGTTCAACTACCTTCAGATATTTCTGGATCATACAGGTTCTTCGGACTTGAAGATAATTATTTATGGATACAGGATATCAGTAATAATCTGAGATTATTTGCGATTGATTTAAGAAGCTATTCCGAAAGCGGGGTATCGGACACCCTGAATCTTACTATTGCTATTGAGGGTAAATTGCCGGAAGATCTTCAAATTGAATCCCTATTCTTTAATCCCGGCGGAGTTATAGAATTTATCGGGTATGATCTGTTAAATGAGAAACGAATCAATGGATTCCTTTCAATGGTAAACGGAATAGAATATTATGAAGAACCTGACGAAAAAAGAAAGACAACATCAAATTTGACAATGCT
>CAZIAU010000513.1:0-3112 GCA_964536755.1 uncultured Bacteroides sp.
CAGGTCCGGTTTGTGCGGCTTCCGGTCCAAGTTCCGTTAACTTGCCGAAGGTCTCCCTGAGGATCGGAATCATCAATGCAGGATCCAGGTTCTTACTTCTCATAATCTGATCGGCAATGTGGACCATATGGTTGGAAAAGTTATTGGCAAATACAGCTGCAAGATGTATGACAAGCCTTGTAGGTGAGTCTGTTTCCCGGACAGAGCCCGAGACACTCAGTGCAAGGCTGCGGATCCTTTGGGTAACTTCCGGGGATGATCCTTCAATCAGAAATGGAGTATCGTTCATATGAAACGTTCTTTCCCTGCTTAATGTCTGAAGCGGATATAGCACCCCGAAATCAGGTCCGGTACCCAATAAGGTTTCCAGCGGCAGGGCCCCGGCCGTATGCAGCCAGATCCCTCTTCTTTTTTCTGCGAAACTTGTGAAATCCCTTACTGCGTTATCCGGAACAGCAACAATAAAAAAGTCTGCTTCCGGCGGCACCTCATCCTTAACGGATGTTCCCCGCACTCCAAGCAAAGCTGCAAGGTTTTCTGACGAGCTCCTGCTTCTGGAATATATACATCTGATAGAGTGTCCCGAATCCTGGAAATTCCTGGCCAGGTGTGTGGCCATGTTCCCGGCACCCAGTAATACGATATTGTAGGATTCCTTTGATTCGATAATCCGCTTATTAAAAGCAATATTTATTTTCCTCGATCAAACGGTCAGCAATCCTTCTCCTGGCTTCTTTTACATTAACACCCGCTACCCTTGTGAAGTGTTCAATTCCTTTATCCAGAAGATCACGGACATCACCGTAGGCAAAGGAATAATTGGAGTCGTATGCGAACTTTCTTATTCTGGCTGCAGCATCATATACAAATACATCTGCCATATCACGGTATAATTTGATCTCTTCTTCCCCTCTGAAAGATTCCATCTTCCTCAACCGAAGCACCACTGATTCGGCAACATAAAGCTGAATAATGCAGTCGGATATATTGCTGAGGATCTCCTGTTCCTGAACCAGGGTCCGGTTAAACTTCTCAGATACTGCTTTTAAAAGCATCAGGACCACCTTCTTGAAATTGGCCACATACTGTTCCTTCTCCTTAAGATAGTCTTCCGGAATATCCGGTGCTCCGTTCAGGTTCCTGACTTCCTCAAAAGCTTTCTCCGCCTCCTCCATTATAGGAAGAACGCCTTTGGCAGCCTTTTTCAGGACGTTATCCACAAGCAATAACCGGTTGATCTCGTTGGTCCCTTCAAAGATCCGGTTAATCCTGGAATCTCTGTAACCACGATCGATCATCATTTCAGCCGAAAAACCCATTCCTCCATGGATCTGAACCCCTTCGTCAACCACATAATCGAGCGACTCGGAACCAAACACTTTCATAGCAGCCGCCTCCACAGCAAAGTGATTGAATGCCTCCATGGTGTCGCGACCCTTGTCCTCCCCGTTGGCCACTTTATAATTGATCACATCATCCAGTACTTTGCTGGCGCGATATACCGATGATTCGGCAGCAAATGTCCTGATCACCTGCTCGGCCAGCTTGTATTTAACAGCACCGAATTCAGCAATGTGGCAGTTAAACTGTTTCCTTTCATTGGCATATCGAACTGACTGATCAATGGCCGTTTTGGCAGAACCAATTACATTTGCTCCCAGTTTAATGCGACCCATATGCAGGATATTCAGAGCAATCCGGAACCCTTCTCCCCTATTGCCCAGCTGGTTTTCAACCGGGACTTTCACATCGTTAAAGAATATCTGGCGGGTGGATGAACCCTTGATACCCATCTTTTTTTCCTCAGGGTTGAAGGTGATCCCCTCATAATCCCGCTCCACTATAAATGCACTTAGTACACGATCGTTATCGATCTTGGCAAAGACAGTCATCACATCGGCGAATCCACCATTGGTGATCCACATCTTGGCTCCGTTCAGGATATAATGTTTGCCGTCTTCCGAAAGTACTGCCTTGGTTTTACCCGAATTGGCATCCGAACCTGCCCCGGGCTCAGTCAGGCAGTAAGCTCCGATTATCTCGCCGGTGGCAAGTCTGGGAATATACCTGGTCCTCTGCTCTTCGTTCCCGTAATAGAGGATAGGGAGAGAACCTATACCCGTGTGACAGGAATAGGCTACCGCATAGGAGTAACCGGACCCGAGTACTTCACTTGCATACATGGTGGTGATAAAGTTCTGACCAAAACCTTCATACTCTTCAGGGATGGCAATCCCCAGTAATCCCAGCTCACCTGATTTCTTAAGCAGTTCCCTCATCAATCCCTCTTCCTGGGCATCAATACGGTCAATCACCGGGAAAACTTCGGTTTCCAGAAAATCCCTGCAGGTTTCCCCGATCATTCTCTGTTCCTCGTCCAGCTCTTCCGGAATAAAAACATCATTAATATCTGTTTCCTTCACCAAAAATTCACCACCGGTTACTATTTTTGTCTCGTCCATGGTAATTATGTTTACTTAACTACTAACTTTTTCTATAACCTCAACGCCATTGCCACCAGTTCCGCAATATCATATGCCTTCACACTATCTTCCATGTTCTTATATTTTATACCATCAGTCATCATTACCATGCAGTAGGGACAAGCAGTAGCGATGATATCAGCACCCGTATCAAGAGCCTCCTCTGTGCGTTCAATAAATACTTCCTTGTCTCCCTTTTCAGCCTCTTTGAACATCTGTCCGCCTCCTGCGCCACAGCAGAGGGCAAAACTCCTGTTCCGTCCCATCTCCTTTTTCTCGGCACCCATGACCCCGAGAACCCGGCGGGGTGCATCATACTCCCTGTTGGCCCTCCCCAAATAACAGGGATCATGAAAAGTAATGGTTTTTCCTGTATGGGCATCCGATGGTATTTTTAAAATGCCATCCGTGATCCTTTCCCCGAGGAACTGTGTGTGATGAATTACATGGTAATTTCCGCCCAGATCGGGATATTCGTTTTTGAAAGTGTTGTATGCATGGGGGTCGCATGTGAGGATTTTTTTCACCCAGTACCCTTCGAGAATTTCAATATTCATGATAGCCTGCAACTGGAAAAGCATCTCGATCCCTGCCCGGCGAGTTAACATTCCGGTAAGCACATCGTAACT
>CAZIAU010000514.1:0-3106 GCA_964536755.1 uncultured Bacteroides sp.
ATGGTTACCTTATTAAAATACAATCTCTGTCTAAATCCCTGAAATGATATTCGTGCAGTGCGATATACCTGTGCAGTACCGACCTTATCAATGCTTTCCAGTTCTGCAATGTATTTATCGAATAGCGCATAGACATCATTACTGACCAATTGAGATTTGTCTTGATTTTCAAATACATCTTTGAATTTTTGAAAAGTAAAAGGGTCATCGATTTCTTTTAATGTGGCTTCAAACCTTGCTCCCTCATAATAATCCAACTTAGTCTTAATATCCTTTAATTGTTTATCCCGCAATTTTGGACTGTTTATTTTTTTCCACTCGTCTTCTGTCAGATTAATTGGCAAACCGAATAACCTGTTCTTTCCGAGATAATAAATATTGAGTTTAACGGGATATTTATTATTTTTGAGTTCCTTGCGTTTGTCAAGATATAAGTTTGCAGTTGGTATGGAAATAGCCATATTTAGATAACGATTAAGAGAATTTGCAATAAAATTTGCAATGTAAATATATGAAATATGATGAAATAAACAAATGTGGCATGAAAAACACATTTTTATAAAGTACTGATTAACAGAATGTATATTAAATATTGTGAACTGTAATGATATAGGTTGGATTAATGAAAATAAACTTCCCAAGCTGAGGGTCGCGGGTTCGATCCCCGTTTCCCGCTCATGAAAACCAGGGACCTGGCTCGACATACGACCGGGTTCCTGTTTTTAATTGCAGTGAAATTTGCAACATAATTCACGCCATAGCGCCATCTTGCAGGATACAAATACGTTGTTGATAAAACTATCCTACCTAAACATCCTTGCATAGCAGAACAACAATTCAAACGGGTATATTCTCCCCCCATAATCACGGTCTTCCTTTGGTATTTCCCTGTAGGTGGAATTGACAATGGATGTTATCGCCAGACCAGCATGCAGTTTCATCCTTGACTTCTTCTTGTCGAAACATAACCCACCGCAAACAGAAACATAAAAGTTCCTAAAACAGTCTTCTGGTATACATGGATTTGAAGGACTACCGCAAAAACCCACAGGTTCTACGAGCCATGATGGTGTGAGTCCACTGAATACATACATGTGTTGCTTCATTATCTGTCCTACATTGGAGTAATATTTTATAGGAAAGTCAATACAATGGAGTGAAAGTGCTGGATGTGCTGCTCCACCATAACTGCCGTCATCATGGTAATGGCGTTCAACATAAGAGGAACCCTTTCTGGTATATAATAACCCAATCTCAAGATATTGATTTGGGTTCAGATATTTCGCCGTCACAAAACCTATCTGGACTGGCAAATATATCAGTCGTGCCAACAGATATTCTCTGTAAAAGTTATTGTTGTCAAAATTAAAATCTATAACAGTGCCGTATCCGAGACCGAACTCTACCCCGCCCTTAAAAGGATCGGTATTCCTCTGGGCGTAGAGACTGGAAGAGAGGAAAACAACCATAATGAGAAACCTGATTCTCATATGTTTATAACTGAAAAACGATGTGGATATTTTATGTGCGATACTGTAGTTACACTATCCTTCGAGATATTCCCAATCCTTGATGGGTTCAAATTTCCCGTACCCTTCCCTGACCGACGGATGGTTGAGGAGTGACTCAACTGAAACTTCGGGGAGATCTTTTTCGGCCAGCCCGTTTCTGACGAAAATAAAATTAAAACCCAGTTCGTTGGCCCCCACCAGCCTGTAGCCCTTACGGTTGGCGAGCCTGTTCATGGCAACCGGTGAAGCTCCGTGATAGACAGGATGCAGGCCGGGGTATGAATATTCAGGATCATAGGGTACAACAATGTTGTTTAATCCGAATTCGTTATGGGTTTCTATAATGACCACCCTCGGATCGATCACATCGATAGCGTCCCAGATCCAGTAATCATTACCGTCAATATCGATGGATAACAGTCCAATCTCACCACTGTACCCGGCACCGGTGATCAATTGGTTGATATTCTCCCTTGTAACTTTCTCGCAGAGGAATTTTGGTTTAAAGTACCAGGGATGGGGGTATTTGCTGAAGAATCTCCTTCCCCTCCTGACAGCTGCCGGATTAGCGTCAATGAACAGTCCGTGCCAGCCAAAATTAAAATAGAGGTTGGCCGAGTTGCTATTGACCCCGTCGTCCGATCCGATCTCCACAAAAGTCTTATTGTCCATACCTATAACCGAAAAAATAAATAATAGTTTGCCGTCTTCTTCAAACTGGGAAAATACCCTGAATCCGGTTTCGGATATTGAAGGCAGTTCACCCTTCCCCGCCAGTTCCCTGTAGTGGTGAAACAGTTGCCTCTGGGCAATCTGGACCGATGGAACGAACCTGTTCCTGATCTTGGTTATGAGGAATCTGTCTTTCAGAAAATTTTTAATCATCGGGAACCAGATTTTAAATTTGCACTAATTGCCCGCAGTGCTCTTATACGTTGCAAAAGAGTGGGATGGGAATAGTGAAAAAAAACATAGGCCGGGTGAGGCGTAAGGTTGCTGAGGGTGGATTTGGATAATTTCTTAAGTGAGGATATTAGCTTTTCTCCGTCGTGATGTTCACTTGCATAACGGTCTGCCTGATATTCGTTGGACCGTGAAAAAAGGCTGGTACCAATACCAATAATCATCGATATGGGTGAATAGAGAACCCCGAAGGCTATCAGGCCCAGGTGAAATGAGGCATGTTCACCTCCAAGTGCCACGGCGAAACTCTCCTTACCAACAAAAAGTGAAAAGAGATAGAGTGTAACCGCTGTTTGCAGGATGGAGAGGATCAGTCCGGTGGTAGTGTGCCTTTTCTTGTAGTGCCCCACTTCATGTGCAAGAACAGCCACAATCTCATCTTCCTCCAGTTCACTGATCAGGGTATCAAACAGTACTATCCTTTTTTTTGGTCCCAGGCCGGTGAAATAAGCGTTGGCCTTGCTGGATCTCTTTGACCCGTCCATCACATAAATATTGTCCAGTTTGAAACTTACCGAGGAAGCAAATTCTTCTATCTTGTTCCTTAAAGTTCCCTCCTCCAGGGGAGTCTGTTTATTGAAAAGGGGAACAATAAGGTTAGAATAGAACATACTCATAAATATTGAGAAGAG
>CAZIAU010000515.1:0-3104 GCA_964536755.1 uncultured Bacteroides sp.
ATATGCCAAATCTGATTATGCCTCGACCTATGCCACAGTTCATTTGAATGAGCTTCTGGATGAGCTGAAAAGATCAAAATAGCAGAGGTTTCTTCTACCACTTTTCGGGTTCATCATCCAGCATTCTCAAAATACCTGTGAATGATGTAACTCTTATCCTTAATTGTGTAATGTATTCCCAGATCCGGAGAATTACCTTTATACCTGTACCTGGTTCATAATTACCAGATTCACCTAAACTTGATGGTAAAAAAAAAATCACTATTTGTTATTTCCGGATTACTTGTTGTAATCTGGGGTATTCTATTCTGGGGATTACACGTTGTCGGCGCCGTTCATTTCCTGCGTGATAAGTGTTATGGCGCATGATACAGAAAATTATTAATCATATTCTATATAATATTAACATGAAATCAATGAAGAAAGAATTTTATACCCTCGCTTTAGCATTGCCTATTGCAGGTATCATGATCACAAGTTGTCAGACATCAACCTCTGATGCAGAAAATAACGATGAAAATATTCAGGACGCAGAAGAACAGGTAGTTGAGGCAAATCAAGAACTGATCCAAACACTGAATGATTCAATCCGGCTATTTAAAAAGGAATCCGGTGAAATTATAATCAGTTATGAACAGAGTATTTCTGAGCTGAAAGCAAAAATTGCAGATGTAAAAGAAGAAAACAGAATCAACATGGAAAAGAAACTTGCCATGCTGGAACAAAAAAGTGCTGATATGAAAATGAAGCTGGAAGAATATAAGGAGGAAGGGAAAGACAACTGGACATCATTCAAGAACGAATTTAATCATGATATGGAGGAATTGGGTAAAGCATTTGATGACTTAGCAAAGAACAATGTCAAATAATTAAAAATATTGAAATGACCTATTTATACATTTTAATTCCTGTAGTGGTAATACTGCTGGCGGGAATAAGGATTGTGAGGCCTACCCAACGCGGACTGATGGAGCGGCTTGGAAAATATAACAGCCTGGCTTCGCCTGGATTCCACTGGATTATACCGATTGTCGACAGGCTCTTTATGGTCAATGTAACTGAACAGATGGTTGATGCAGAGCCACAGGAGATTATCACAAACGATAATCTGAATGCAAGTGTGGATGCCCAGGTTTACTTCCGGGTGAAGTCTGATGAAGAGAGTGTTAAGGGAGCCATATATAATGTTAATAATTATACCTGGCAGATCGTGAACCTGGCGCGAACCACCCTTCGTAATATCATAGGTACACTTACACTGAAGTCCGCCAACAGTGAACGTGGTAAAATCAATGCCGATCTGTATAAAACCTTGCACAATGAGACCCAGGGCTGGGGTATTGAAATCGTCCGTACAGAGTTAAAGCAAATCGATCCTCCCAGTGACGTACAGGAAACCATGAATAAGGTCGTAAAAGCGGAAAATGAAAAAATCGCAGCCATCGATTCTGCCACCGCAGCGGAGACTGTTGCAGATGGTGTCAAGCGTGCCAAGATTAAGGAAGCTGAAGGCTTTAAACAATCGAAAATACTTCATGCCGAAGGAGAAGCGGAAGCCATCAGGCTGGTCAATGAAGCTGCAGATAAGTATTTCATCGGAAATGCACAGTTATTGAGGAAGCTGGAGGCAATGGAGACCTCCCTGGAAAAGAATGCAAAAATAGTCATTCCCACAGGATCGGAACTGGTCAATGTCATCGGTGAAATGGCAGGAATATTACCCCTGGAGAAATAAGGTAAGGGGATCTCATCATGGACAGAATGGAGAGACCAAACTCAAAAAAAGTAGCCCTCATCGTAGCTCATCCCGATGATGAGACCTTATGGGCCGGAGGGACTATCCTGAGCCATCCTGCCTGGGAATGCTTTATTGTCTCTCTTTGCCGGGGAAATGATGCGGACCGCGCTCCCAGGTTCAAAAAGGCTTTAAATGTGTTAAGATCGGAAGGGGCTATGGGTGACCTTGATGATGGGCCCGATCAAAGCCCCCTGGAGGAAAATGAGGTTGAGAATGCCATTATGGAATTATTGCCCACGCACTACTATGATCTGGTCATTTCACACCATCCGTCGGGTGAATACACCCGTCACATCAGGCATGAGGAGACGGGTACTGCAGTAATAAAGCTCTGGCATAACGGGAACATAAATGCCGGTGAACACTGGGTATTTGCCTATGAGGACGGTAACAAAGAGTATTTGCCGCGACCGGTTCATACTGCAGCCATTTACAGAACGCTTACAAAAAGGATCTGGCTGCGAAAATACAGCATCATTACGGAGATATACGGATTTGATACCAGCAGTTTTGAAGCAGAAACAACACCACGGGCAGAATCCTTCTGGCGGTTTAATAATTCGTTCGAAGCCATGAAATTGCTTAGGATCAACGGAACAGTCCAATGAAAGTACTGGTTCTATATGATTACCCGCCCTCTCCCGGAGGACTTGCAACACAGGGAGACCTGCTTTACAGGGGGCTTCTGGAAAAGGGTGTTGATGCCCATGCGGCGCATTTTGAATCTGCTCAGGAGAAGGAATGGTACTACCGCTGGTTTGAGCCCGATGTGGTGGTTGGTGTGGGTTATTGGGGCCATACCCCCCAGCTGGTCCTTCACCCGCAACGGTATGGAATTAAAGCCGTACCATGGCTGGTCGCCGATGGGTATATTGCAAACTACCAGGAGGTTTTAAATGCACTTCCGCTTATCCTGGTCACCTCCAACTGGGTGAAGGAAATGTATGTTCGCGACGGGATAGAGGAAGATAAAATCAAAATATTGCCCGTAGGTTGCGATACGGATGCTTTTATACCTTACAGGAAAGATGATCCGAAGATCATGGCAGTGCGTGAAGCACTGGGTATTTCACCTGACCAGATCATGATCCTGACCGTGGGCGGTGATGCTGCATCAAAAGGGGCACAGGAGGTGATGCAGGCACTTGCAATCATTGATGTTAAATCGCCAGACTGGAAATATGTTTGTAAAGTATGGCCCCAACCCCGTACCAAGCTGCAGAACCTGGCGGACCTGGAATTGGCCACAACCCTGGGGATTGAAAAAAACGTTACCTATGCAACCAACACCATTTCACGAAATTTT
>CAZIAU010000516.1:0-3100 GCA_964536755.1 uncultured Bacteroides sp.
CTTCCACGGTAGTCGTTGTCTCCGTTATCGCCGATACCGTTTCAGTGGAACTGGCTGTTAGCTGGGAACTTGTTGCAATAATTTCTGAAACCATTGCAGTAATAACGCTCACTGTCTCCGCTATTTCAAGAACCTGTGATTTCAGATTTTCTTGCATTGAACTGAAGGCATTTCCTAATACATCCTTTTCTGACAGTGGCTTTATCTCAATATTTAATTTTCGTTCTGAAATCATATTGGCTATTCTTGTCATTTCTTTTAAATAGATAATCATTCGTGAAAATGTCTTCATAAGCACACCTACTTCATCTTTTCTTTGGGTATCAATAATTTCAATGGTCAGTTCTCCATCAGAAATTTTTTCAGCAATACCGGAAATCTTCCTGATTGGCCTCACAATATTAACAGTCAGGTAAATGATGAGGAAAAAAACGATCATAAAAGCGAGCACTGTCAGGTAAACTATGATATTTTCCGCATTTTTAATAGTACCTTCACTTTTGAGATTACGCTCTTGAAGCAATTGATTTTCAATTTCTTTTGACTCCGAAAGTATAACTCGAATATTATCCATAACCTGTTTCCCTTGGTCTGTTTTGACTAGCTCTAATGCCCTTTCAAAATCACCATTCTTGTTTAATTCAATCGTTCCTTCCAGCTCAATCATTTTCTCTTCAATCAGGGATTCTAGTCTAACAATTAGTTGTTGCTGCGTTTGATTGTCAGATGTTAATTGCCTTAGATCATTTACATTATTGTCAAGATGAGTATGTGCTTTCTGAAATGGTTCTAAATAAAGTTCATCTCCTGTTAAAAGATAACCTCGTTGTCCCGTTTCAGTATCCTGTAGGCCACTTAAGATCTCATCTAATTTCCCTATTACTTCATAAGTATGAATCTGAAGAGTGGCATTTTCCTGAAGTTTGTTAATATTCCTAAATGAAATATAACCTATGATGATTAACACTATAATTATCACACCAAAACTTCCTCCGATTTTTAAAGCAAACGACATTTTCATAGTTTTAAGTTTTTATTCCACTTAGTGGATTTATTTATACTGCCTCATTCACAATCATTTTTTCGTCAGAAAAGATATTTTCCATATTCAGAATGATCAGCTGATCACCGGTTACTCCCTTCATATACTCTGCACGTATGCCGGTAATGGTGGGAAGCTCAGGTTGGATCTTGCTGACGGGAACTGACCGTACTCCAACGATGGCATCTGCCAGGATACCGGCCTCCATCCCACATGCATGTACCATGATAACTTTGTTAAGATCATTTAACCCATTATCGGGCAATTCGAAAAGTTCCTTAATATCTATTACTGTCAGGACTTTACCCCTTACATTCACAACACCAAGGATAAATGGCGGAGTGCACGGCAGAGGTGTCAGGTCTTTTAAGGCATAAACTTCACCTGCAACATTCATCTCTATCCCGTATCTTTCCCCAGCCAGCATGAACTCTGCCACCTCCAGGAATTCCTGGCTCAATGGTTCATCGTTCAACTCCCCGGCAAGAGATCTGGTTCTTGCCATAAGGATTTGTTCTTCCTCCTGTTCCGTAACATGCCATCCCATATCAAGACTCGTCCTGAAAGCTTCCATACGGTTATGGATATTTTCCCAGTCAATGACTGAGGTCTGGTTTTCTTTTGAGGTATTTATCCTTCTTCCCATCACCTGTTTATTTTAACTGAATGCCACCGTTGTCCGGCAGATTTTTCATTTTAATAATCTCAGTCAACCTCCCGGACGACAGTCCGTCTGATCCGGGAAGGATGATTTCCCTATCACATTGGTCCAATATGGAAAGGGCATTATTGAAATATTTTCCTGCTTTTTTCATGTCTCCCTGCAGAAACAATATATTCCCAAGTGTAAAGTATGAAAGCACATGATCACTGTCAAGATAAATTGATCTGTGAAGTGAGGATATTGCTTCCTCAATTTTACCCTGTTCCTGGAAGATCAGCGACAGCAGATAATAGCAGGCCGGATTACATTTATCTATTTCAATTCCCTTCCGGCATAAATCAGTTGCCTCACAGAATTTCCCTTGGTTTGAAAAGATTTTTACCAGCAAAAGCATTGCTTCAAGATTTTTTTGATCGTGTAACAAATATTTTATAAGGATTGCTTCTGCTTCAGGATAATTACCATGATCGTATAATAAAGCCGATTCTCTGACCGGATCAGGTTTTATTTCTGTTAATTCCGTTATTACAGGTTTTTCCTGAGGGCTCCCGGTTTTTCCATCCGCGGAAACGGAACGCGGATATTCCGGATAATTAAAGCTAACTTCAGGAAATATCCCGGAATCATGGTGAATAACATTATGGTAAAAAGATCCGGTAGTTTTAACAGGATATGTTTCTATTGTACCCGATTTTGACAGGTCTTTCCTGTAAAAAATTGTATCCGGAAGCACATCAGTCACAAACCTGGTTGTACGAGCCATCGGACCTTCGCTTCCGCTTACGATCAGGCACCCTCCATCAAGAAGTGACCGGTAAAACTGGTTGATAATCCTATGTGATAGCTTCGGCTGAAAATACATGATGACATTCCGGCAGAATATTATATCTAATGCAGAAGTGTTGTTAACCATTGATGGAAACGGGTCTTTCGCCAGGTTGTGATAAGAAAATGAAACCATTTCCTTAATAAAAGGCTTGATGGTAAAGGAGCCATCCTGGTTGTTAATAAAATACCCATCACTGACCCATTCCGGAGTACTCCTGAATGACCATTTTTTATAAATTCCTTTTTTTGCTTTTTCCAGCGCCCTTGGATTTATATCGGTAGCCTGAATTGAAATATTCCAGTTTTTGATGTCCGGAATCATTTTATAAAGCAAAATGGCAATGGAATAGGATTCTTCGCCCGAGGAACAGCCGGCGCTCCAGATTTTCAGGTATCTCCCCTGTTCTCGACGGGTTTTGATCAGTTCAGGAAGGATATAATTTTCCAACCCCTCATATATGTGTTTATCCCTGTAAAAATGTGTTTCACCGATAGTCAGATAAGAGGACAGGATTTCAATTTGTTCCTGTGATAATGGTGCCGATAACAGCCACCGGATACAGGCT
>CAZIAU010000517.1:0-3092 GCA_964536755.1 uncultured Bacteroides sp.
CTCCTTTACCGATCGTTCAGGTTCCTCTTCTCCCGCGGTTTCTATTATCTTCTCATTGTCCCGGTTCCGGTCCGCCAGGTTACCCATCAGACCTCCCGTGATACCGGTCAAAAGGGCCACAACCGGACGGATGATTGCAAGTGGAAGGCCCAGCAGTGAGTATGTGGCAAGGATGGAATCCACACCTGTTTGCGGGGTGGAGATCAAAAATGAGATAGTGGATCCGCGGGAGGCACCATTTTTATGAAACCCTATGCCGGTGGGTAATACACCGCATGAGCAAAGCGGCATAGGAACGCCCAGAAGTGATGCGTTCAGCACCGACCTGAAATTGCGTTTACCCATGTACCTGGTTATTACGTGCCTGGGGAAAACGATCCTTAACAATCCGGCAAAAAAGAATCCCAGCAACAGATAGGGTGCCATTTCATTGACCAGTCTCACCAGCTCCCCCACATATGATCTTACAACTTCCACGACAATACTTTATAGCTGAATTCGTATAACAAATAAAATAGGATAAAGATCAATGCAGTGCAAAAATACAACAACTGTCCAGTTACTTATACCCGGAGTGGGTATTTTTATATATCCATCGTATATTAGTCTGATAATTTAAGAAATGAGGAAACCATTCATATCTGTCTTTTGTCTTCTGCTCATTCCTGCCCTTTCCCGTTGCCAGGAGGGAACATATATCCTGAAAAGGGAGGTTTTCAAGACTAAACTCACTTCCATTAACATCTCCCCGGACAGCAAGTTGCTTATGACAGGATTCAATGACGGATCATTCCGGTTGCTGGATCCGGATACCTTTGAAACGCTTCTGGAAGTTAAAGAAGCACATTTCAAATCGGTGAATGCTATGGATATGCCCCCGAAAATGGATTATATTCTTTCAGCCGGCCATACGACCATAAATATGTGGGATATGACAGGCAAACCTGTTAAGAATCTTGCCGCCCACACCAGTACTGTCCTCAATTTAGATATAAGCAACAACGGGAAATATGCGGTCTCCTCAGATTTTAACAAATCTTTTGTGCTATGGGTCCTGGAAAACGATGCCAGCCCGACACGTATGAAAGGACATGAAAAAGCTGCCAATACGGTTTGTTTCAGTCCTGACGACAAGTGGATAGCCAGCGGCAGTTATGATTCATCGGTAAAGATATGGGATACGGAAAGCCGGAAGGAGATCAAAACGCTGCACGGTTCCACTCAACAGGTATCCGATGTTGATTTCAGTCCCGACAGCAGGCTTCTGGCAGTTGCATCAATGGATCGTTCCATAAGGATCTATGATGTGGAGACATCAACCCTGGTACATCTTCTGAAAGGACACAGGGACAAAGTGATGGAAGTGGATTTCAGTCCGGACGGCCAGTACCTTATAAGCGGATCAGCCGATTATTCAATTATCCTCTGGGATGTTGAAACAGGCGACAGGATCCACTCCTTCCTTGATAATGATGCTGAAATAGTTGACCTGGTATATCATCCCGGAGGCCAATCCTTTTACAGTATCTCCATGGCAGGAGATCTTACCAGGTGGCAGGTAGATCCGGAGATTTTCGTACTCAGGTATTTTGAGGGAGAGTACTCCGAAGAGCTTGCCGCAGATCCAGTATATGAACCCCGGAGAAAGGGGGAAACCAAAAAGGAATTTGAAGTCAGACAGGAAAAAGCCGACATGAAAAAATCTGCTCTGGCTGACAGTTTATACCAGAAGTATCTTTCTTTGAAAAAACAAAAATAGTGCGCAGGAGCTTCATTCTTTCACCCTTTCTCAATCCCTCATATTTCTTTCATACAATCATAAATCTTTCTATGCCTCACTTTTCATACTCATATTATGTTGCCATACGCGGAACCATACAAGATTAAGATGATAGAGCCTATGCACCCCAGTACTCTGAATGAGCGGGAGCGATGGATCAAAGCAGCAAAATATAACCTTTTTAACCTGAAAAGCGACCAGGTATTTATCGACCTGCTCACAGATTCAGGTACCGGTGCAATGAGCCAGGAACAGTGGGCAGCTATGATGACGGGTGATGAGTCCTATGCAGGAAGCAGCTCTTTCTATCATTTGAAGGATACCATCTCGGAACTCACCGGTTTTCAATATGTACTGCCAACCCATCAGGGGAGAGCAGCTGAAAATGTACTTTTCTCCGTGCTGGTCAGGGAGGGGGATGTGGTACCGGGTAATGCGCATTTCGATACCACCAAAGGACATATAGAATTCAGGAAAGCCACTGCTTTTGATTGTACCATTGATGAAGCAAATGACACTTCCCGCTATCATCCGTTCAAAGGAAATCTTGACCTTGGGAAACTGGAAAACCTGTTCCAGATATACGGTAAGCAACGCATCCCTTTTGTCATTGTCACCATTACCTGCAATTCCACCGGTGGTCAGCCTGTAAGTATGAAGAACCTGAGAGCAGTCAGGGAATTTGCCCATAAGAACGGAATACCCGTGATTTTTGATTCTGCAAGGTTTGCCGAGAATGCATATTTCATCAAGACCCGGGAGAAAGGATATGAGAATCGAACAATCCGGGAAATCGTAAAGGAGATGTTTTCCCTGGCCGACGGAATGACCATGAGCAGCAAGAAAGACGGAATTGTAAACATTGGCGGATTCATTGCCCTGAACAGCAAGGCCATATACAGGGAAGCCGCAACCTACAATATAATGTTCGAAGGATATTTAACCTACGGCGGAATGTCGGGCCGGGACATGGCCGCACTGGCACAGGGACTGGAGGAGGCCACGACGTTCGGTTTCCTGGAAAGCCGGATAAAGCAGGTCCACTACCTGGGTCAGAAGCTTCACGATGCCGGGATCCCTGTCCAGGAACCCTTCGGCGGACATGCTGTTTTCGTAGATGCCACCAGGTTCCTTCCACATGTTCCCAGGGAAGAATTTATAGCACAGACCCTTGCACTTGAGCTTTACCTGGAATCGGGTGTCAGGGCAGTTGAAATAGGGACTTTACTGGCAGACAGGGATCCTGAAACCAGGGAGAATCGTTTTCCCATGCTGGAGATGGTCAGGCTTACTATTCCACGAAGGGTATACA
>CAZIAU010000518.1:0-3080 GCA_964536755.1 uncultured Bacteroides sp.
TGCTGTAATAGCAGGCATTGCCATCTTTCCCGCTGTATTCGCCTTTGGTATTGATCCCGCAGAAGGCCCGGAGCTGGTTTATAAAACCCTGCCTGTCATTTTTCAGAATATGGCCGGCGGACTTATCTGGGCATTTATGTTTTTTCTGTTGCTCTGCTTTGCTGCCATTACCTCCACTATTTCTATGCTGGAGGTGATCGTTGCCTACCTGTCCGAACAGTTGGACATGTCCAGGAAGAAAGCCACGATTCTATCTGTTATTGCGGTTGGCGTCCTGGGCATTACATGCACACTTTCTCCAACGGTTTTTGGCGTACTAAACGGATCCCCTGATCTGACCCTGCCCCTGGGGGGATTTTTTATTGTAGTATTTGTGGGGTGGATCTTTTCGGGCAGCAACACCAGGCAGGAGCTTTCCAGTGATGGTGCCTTCAAGGTAGGATATCACAGACTTTTCATGTTTCTAGTCAAATTTGTCGCGCCCCTGGCTATCGCCTTTCTGTTTGCCCTGGGTGTTTACAGCAAAGTTATTACCATTTTCCCGGGTATTGGGTGATAATTTGTCTGTCTGTTACATAAACCCCTGGATGGTCAAGCGGTTTTTAAGAGAGTTATATCTATTGCCCAGGGGTGAGCAAAGGGCGGTCATTCTGGTTTCCCTGTTGCTGATCCTGTCTGTTATTATAAGGATAGGAGTTCATCTCTTACCCGGGCGTGATCCGCCCGGAATGGAGGAATTTGTGCAGGAATCCCGGAAGCTAATGGCAGCTCTGGCTGAAGATGACAGCCTTGAAAGGAGCAAATATACCTGTACGGAAAACAGGGAGGGAAAAAAATCAGAATACTTCATCCAGGGCAGGGCCGGACCTGCGGGAACAACGGTCCCCGGCAGTGTGTCAGACCACCTGGAGCCAATCGAACTTAACAGTGCTGATTCGGCCAGTCTGTTACCACTTCCGGGCATAGGTCCGGTATTTGCAGGAAGGATTATCAGGTACCGTAATCTGCTGGGGGGCTATGTGAATGCCAGTCAGATGGAAGAAGTTTACGGACTGAGAAGGGAAATCATCGATTTGATCAGTGAAGATATCTGGATAGATACGCTCGCAATCAGGAAGATCGATCTGGACAATGCCAGCTTCAGGGACTTGTTAAGGCATCCCTATCTCGAAATTGATGATGTAAAAGCTTTGGTAAGGTACCGGGATTTTGTTGGTCATATCCGGTCCGTAGAGGAGTTGCGTGAACAGCAATTATTATCCGATTCGACACTGGTAAGGATCAGCTCCTATCTTGGATTTAATAATTGATCAAGAACTTGTAATTTCCATTGCCTTGCAATTGTTTTTTTCCTATTTTTATAAAAGAAGAAGTTTGGATTGTCAAAATTCCCGTATAGAAACATATTACTTTTACTGCTGTCATTTTCGGTCAGTTTAAAAAAATGTAGAGTTTAGTTGAAAGTTAAGAATGGAATTTCTAAATTTGCGGCTCGAAATTAAAACAAGATTGAAATGATCGTAATTCCCATTAAAGAGGGTGAGAATATTGAGAGGGCTTTGAAGAAATTTAAGCGCAAGTTTGAAAAAACAGGAGTTGTGAAGGAATTGAGAAGCCGTCAGGCTTTTATCAAGCCTTCAGTTACAAGGCGCCAGCAAAAACTAAAGGCCATCTATATTCAGCAATTACAGCAGGAAGAAGAATAGTAATCCGGAGTTTTGGCAGGATTTGAATAGCTGCCCATGACCAGGAAAGATGACTTTATCATATACCTGCAGGCTGAGAAGAGGTATGCGGGGCATACAGTCAAGGCTTACAACAACGACCTGAATCAATTCCATGCTTTCTGCCAGGATAATGGCAAGGAAGGCATGGATTTGCATTATAAGACCATCCGGTCCTGGGTGGTGCATCTGATGGATGACGGTTACTCTTCAAGATCTGTACACCGTAAGCTTACTACCCTGGGAACCTTTTGTAAGTTCCTGATAAGAGAGGGTGATCTTGAGTCCAATCCCCTGGACAGGGTCCTGAAGCCGAAGATCAGCAAACGTGTTCCGGTTTTTGTGGATGAGGATAAGATGAATCAATTACTGGATGACTACAGTTTCGGGAATGATTTTACCGGCATACGAAACAGATTGGTCCTTGATTTGTTATATCAGACAGGAATGCGAAGAAGTGAGCTTATAGCTTTAAAAACAGGTTCGGTGAACCTGGAAGGGAAGAGTGTGAAGGTTAAGGGAAAAAGGGATAAGGAGAGGATTATCCCGGTTAATGATGAACTGGTGGAGTCTTTGAAAAATTATCTGGTTGTTCGAAGCAGTGTGGTGGATAGTCCGCAACAGGAGAGGTTAATTATCACCGAAAAGGGAAAACCAGCCTACGATAAGCTTATCTATCGTATTGTAAGCAGATATCTGACTCTTGTTACAACACTTGATAAGAAGAGTCCGCATGTGCTGAGGCACACTTTCGCCACTCATATGCTTAACAATGGAGCTGACCTGAATGCCATAAAAGAGTTACTGGGACATGCAAGCCTGTCGGCAACGCAGGTCTATACACACAATACTTTTAAGAAGTTAAAATCAATTTATAATCAGGCCCATCCACGGGCCTAAAAAGATGGAGGTACATATGAATATTAAAACTCATTCGATTCGATTTGACGCAGACAGGAAACTGTTGGATTTTGTCGATACCAGGGTTAAGAAATTGCCCACAGTTTATGATGATATCCTTGGTGCAGAAGTGTTCCTCAGACTTGATAAAGATTCGGACCGTGAGAATAAGCTGGTTGAGATCAAGCTTGATGTTAAAGGCCAAACTGTTTTTGCGAAGAAACAATGTAAGACATTTGAAGAAGCGACTGACCTTTCAATTGATGCTTTGAAGAAACAACTTAAGAAGCGAAAACAAAAAATCAGGAAAAAATAGCCCCCTCAAAACCTGTTGAAAAAGCTGCTGCTGCAGCTTTTTTTATGCCCTTTAAAAAAGAAACATAAATTTTTGTGATATAATCAAAATATTCATACATTTGCGAACCGATTTTGGAGGGTATATTTCATTGACGTTCT
>CAZIAU010000519.1:0-1497 GCA_964536755.1 uncultured Bacteroides sp.
GGAATTTTATTGGAATTATTTTCAATATAGTAAATTATATTATAAAATATATATATACCCTTCATTCCATTCTTGACCGGGTTAACAGAATTTATAGTATTTGCCTTTTTAAAAAGCATATCCGAAGTTGAACCCAAAAGCAACTGCCGGAACTGCCTTATCAGTACCAAAATCGAAAATATTACCGGAGTTGCCAGAAAAATTCCAATTAAGTGTTTTAAAGCCTAAACCAGCATATAGATCAAGTGCAAACCCTCCTGAACTAATTAGCTGGTAGCCAATGATCCCATTGAAGTTCATTTTTACTGCTTGTACTTTATCCATTTCATTGGCATTGCTTACAATTGAAGCCTGAGCATATGAGATATGTGGTCCTATATATAATCCTTCCGGGGCTTCTATGTCGCGCGAAAGATAAAATTTATACATTGCCTGAAGCTTGAATCCCGATGTGTTAATCCCCTGAATACTGGCACTATCGGAAGTAATTTGATCGAGGTTAAGTAATAGACTTGGTCCCAGATAAGAGGCGCCAATCATGGCTGACTGCTTTGCAGTTGTTTTAATTTCATACATCAGGCGGTATTCACCTGTAACAGGTACTATTATTACCCAAAAAGGACCTCCCAAAGCAGCCAGAGGATTCGTTTTAATTACCATTTTGGGAGAATTACTTTCTTGTTGTGCTATAGATTCTTGCGACAGAAAGCTTATTGCTGCTATTATGATGAATCCAATTTTTATTGCTCTCACAGTTTTTTTAGTTATTAATGGTGAAAATATTTCCATTGATATGCTAAATATAACAATTTTCAGTTCTCCTTGTTAAACTTTATTTGCGACTTAAAAGAAGGTGCTTGTTTTCGAGCCAGTATTTCTACAAATCCATGTGAATCGGTGTAATATTGCACATATAATTTACTTTAACTTAAACTAGTACAAGTAGATACAAATCTGTGTAAACATATAGAAATCCTAATTTGAAACTCATAATCAGGCGGTCGCTGGTTCGAGCCCAGCTGAGTCCACAGTTCAAGGAGAGGGAATTAGATCTTATGTGATCTGGCTCCTTTTTTTGTTGGGTTGAAATGGGGTTGAAGGTTGGGGAATTGGGGAGAATGGAATAATGTTTCATTCTTCCCGCAGATGAAACCTGAAAAAAAGGCTGTTCAGTTGACCGAGGATGAAAAGATGATTGAGGGCTTCTGAAAGAGAATTCTCCCATGGAGATGAATGAACTAAACGTAAACCAGCAAGCGCATTCACTACAGGTTATGATTCTAAACCACAGTAGATATATTTTCAAAATCAACAATATAGGACATATCCGTTCCTCCCTAAAACTTTTTATTTCCCGGTAAAACTCCCTCTTAAATACGACCCCGCTTTTGAACAAAAACAAAGCAAGGAATATAATGTTCACATTTTATTCTTTATCAGTGCTTTAATATTTCTGGATAACTGTTTATAATAGCGCTTTAAGCTTAAATCGCTGAT
>CAZIAU010000519.1:1507-3075 GCA_964536755.1 uncultured Bacteroides sp.
CGGAGTGTCTCCGGAAGTGCTTCAAATGGGATTCCTCGTAATAAAAGACTTGTTTCTGATTCTGAAAGATCATCTTTATATACCTTGACAGACCTGTACTCTTTATTCTCCGGGCAAATATCCTGACATCTCATGCAGCCAACAATTGAGTTATGCGAACTGGGATCGATCCATTCCGGGAATGGTCCCGTTATTTCATTAAAAGAAGTAAGGCAGCGTTCAGCATGAATGAGAAATTGATCAGCATTAATTGCACCGGTGGGACAATTAAGCTGACATGCTTTGCATTTGCTACATCTCTCTAAGATCTGCATTTCCTGCCACGAGTCATCTTCACATGGCAGATCAGAAGCAAAAACTGTTAATCTATGATGACTTCCCATTCCTGAAACATAGCTTATATTGTTTTTTCCGTATCTGGCCAATCCGCTACGAACAGCTAACAATTTTTTAGGGAGGACAATTGAAAACGTCTGATATCCATTTCTATTGAAGATCTGAGAAGTTGCATTTCTAATATTCCCTGTTACTTTCAGCCTGTCGGAATAATGTGGAGGAATTCTAAGGCCATAGAACTTTCCTTCATGATGACATCTTAATTCAATTTCCGGACTCGGTGTAGCAATAATTATTAAAGACTGGACAGTTGGATATTTATCAATTATGGAAAAGTCAATGTAATTTTGTATGCTCTCTTTAACAAATTGCTTGTCAATCTGGCTACTTGTCAGTGACCTATTATATTCCGATTCCAGTTCAGGAATATGACGTACCGAAACTATTCTGCTTACGGCTCCATATTCTTTTAATTTCGTTTTTAGTTGATTATACACCTTGTAGATTTATTACAACTAAAATAATGAAAAATGTCACCTTAATCAATGTAACCGAACATTCATGAGATAATGAGTAAACAGTGTTACGCATATTTGAAATGTGAGTGACTTATAATTAATTAGGGTATATAAAATTAATTAATAGACAAAAAGTTAAGAGAGACATTTTAATGTTTAGCTTAACACTAATTGTCTGTTGACTGCAATACAACAGATCCAGCAACCAAATCATGAATTGCTTTTTTCTTCTTTAATACAGATATTGCAAGTAAAGAGATCCAACCTTAGAGAGCTTCTAATATAAATCTTACAATTGCAATTGGGAATATAATTTTTCTGTCTTCATCCTTACTTCTTCTTATGCGAAGGCCCAGAAATAAGTGACCAATGGTCGCTCCAACAGTACTGGTAAATATAGGATCATAGAGTATGAAAATTAGAATGAATAATATAACCCTGACAAAGTCAGGAATATTTTCAAACTTTGATAATATAGTTGACACCGCGAGGCCGAGTCCCATAAGTAATAAAAAATCAACTATTGCTGCCTTGACTCTATTTAATAGAGTTCCATATTACGTTTCATCCATAATTCAATTGATTATGAGAATTAGCAAAAGTTGTAGCCAAGTATTGAATATGGGTCCCTAAGTCAAGTAGGCGAGCATTTCCCGAAGGCAGCATAACCGACATCCCCGCCCTTCATCACATTAACCCCTGTAACCAAATCTG
>CAZIAU010000520.1:0-3061 GCA_964536755.1 uncultured Bacteroides sp.
TCCATGCTTCCGGATTGATTGGTTCACCAACTGAGCCAAGAAGCCTGAGCGAATCCAGGTCATGTTTTTCTGCCCAGGAAGCTCCGTAACGCATTAATCCCCTGATGGCGGTGGGAGAGGTATAAAAGATATTAACCCCGTATTTTTCTATCATCTGCCACCAGCGGTTTGGATAGGGGTGATTGGGTGCCCCTTCATAAAGCATAATGGTGGCCCCGTTAATCAGTGGTCCGTATACTATATAGGAATGCCCTGTTATCCAACCCGGATCAGCAGCACACCACCAACGATCATCAGGCTGTATATCAAATACATACTTAAATGTACTTGAAGCATAGACTGAATATCCCCCATGGGTATGGACCAATCCTTTTGGTTTACCGGTTGTCCCGCTGGTATATAGTATAAAAAGCGGATCTTCAGCATCGGTCTTTTCAGTTGCACACTTGGCGGATGCAATGGGCATACCCATTAGATCGTGCCACCAGAAATCCCTGTCACTTTCCATATAACACTCTTCATCTGTTCTTTTTACAGTTATACAAACATCTATGGTTGGAGAGCGCTTCATAGCTTCATCTGCAATGGATTTCAGATGTGTTGGCTTGCCTCTGCGGTATCCTCCATCGGCGGTGATCAGAATGCGACTGTGAGCATCAGCGATCCTTTCAGCCAGTGCTTCAACACTGAATCCACCATACACAACGCTGTGCACGGCCCCAATCTTTGCACATGCCAGCATGGCTATAATAATTTCAGGGATCTGGGGCAAATAGAGAGTGACGATATCTCCCTTGTTGGCTCCCATGGACTTCAATACGTTAGCGAACTTGGAAACATCACGGTTCAATGCGAAGTAGGAAAAGGTCCTGACATCGCCAGGTTCCCCTTCCCAGATAATAGCCAGTTTATTTTTAGTTTCTGAGTTAAGGTGACGATCAATGGCATTGGCCACCACATTTGTTTTTCCTCCCACAAACCATTTATAAAACGGTTTACGGGAATCATCAAGTACCCATTCCCATTTCTTATACCACAAAAGGCTCTCCGCTTCTTTGGCCCAGAACTTCTCCCGGTTCCTGACCGATTCGGCGTACTTATTTTCGTATTCCTTGATGCGGGCCCGTTTCACAACTGCCTTGGCAGGGTGAATCATTGAAACTGTTGATTTTGAATCTGAAGCTTTATTCATATTATATTAATTTATAATAAGTAAAAATAACACCAAATTAGATCATATACAAATCGTATCTATTAACCGGGGTGATCCTAACTTTTTTTAACAAGTACAGGCCACTTTAACCTTATAGCAATTTTAAGAAGTTTTTTATCAGGTGAAACAGCAACAGGTTTTCCCACTGTCTCCATTACATATCGGTCTGTATGAGAATCCCCATAATAAAAAGCCTTGGAATGATCATAACCGTTCTCATGGCAATAGGAAAGCATACGGTTCTTTTTCTCCTCACCGTATACAAGGGTTCCGCTGGTCCTGCCGGTCAGTATCCCGTCTTTCTCTTCCAGGTTGGTGCAGATCAGATCATCAAGCTGCAAATGATCCATGACCGGCATACATACAGGCAGCGTAGCTGAAGAAAGTAGGACTACTGCTCCCTTTTGAGATCTGTGGAGTTCCAGAGTCTTAACAATTTCGGGCCGGATTGACTTTATCAGGCTGGAGGAAAAGACATCCCTGCAAAGATCATTGATCAATTCCACCTTAAGACCCTTCAGCCATGACAGCATCCGGTTGATCATTTTTGTGGGGTCCCCCAGACCAAGTTTATACAGGATGGATAAATAGATCGCATGCCTGTATTGTTTTACACTCATAATGCCCCTTTTTCTGGCTTCTTCAACGAGATGAGTTGCGCTGTTGTCCACAATAACGGTGTGGTCAAGATCGTAGAAAGCGACGTATTTAAATGATTTGTTCAATTGAAATAGTGATTTCCAAGGGGGTTGTATATCATTTTCAGTGCTCCTGGCAAAAGGGTAACATCAAAAGTAGTGTCAAAGTATAGCTCACCATCCACATGAAAGGGTACCTTTTTCCCGAAATCGACGAATATTTTTTCGGTCTGGTAATAATTTATTTTTTTGTCCTCCACATGCGTCCCTTTTGGAACCATGGTAAGTATCCTGAGCCGTTGCAGTAGATTCAGCTTTTTTATCATGCAGACATCCAGTAAACCGTCATTGGCTATGGCCTTGGGTGTAAGCAGAAAACTTCCGGCAAACCGCCTGCCTATGGAAATGGTATTTATAAAACAATCGGTTTCGTTCCGGCCCTCCGAAGTTTCAATAGTTACATGACCCTCTTTGTAAAACAAAAGGGTTTTTAAAATATGCCACAGATATTTACTTTTTCCTGATCCTGCTGTAACCTCACCGGGCTCGACATAATTTTCTGCAGCAACCTGGGCATCAAATCCTAATCCCATTCCATTTAAGAAATGTATACCGTTTACCAAACCCACGTCCATAGCCATCGTATTCTGCCGGAACAGGATATCCCAGTGTTTATCTTCAAAGCGATCTGGAAAACCAAGAATCTGGATAAAGTCGTTACCTGTTCCTGCCGGTACGATCCCCAGTTTAATTCCGGGTTTGTTGATGAGTGGTTTGGCAACCTCGTTCATGGTGCCGTCTCCTCCAACAGCAATGAAATTTGTGAAGCCACGGTTCAGATATTCCTCAGCAATGGCTGAGGCATGCCCGTGAAATTCTGTCGGGACGATTTCCGCTTCGACGGACCTTGCAGAGATCTGCTTTTCAATCTCCGGGATCATTTTCTGTCCAAATCCGGCTCCCGATGTCGGATTTATAATGAACACCCAATTTTCTTTTTTGATCATCTTTTTATTTATCAGAGTTTGCAGATTCGAGTATGGAAGTGATACGTGCTATAATGTCCTGGTCCGAAGCAGGAATCAGCTCCCATCCTTCAATGGGAGGATGTATTACCACACCCAGCCTGGAACCAAAATTGATATGGAATCTGTTTTTAGGTTTCAGTTTATAAAAACCGTTCAGAGTTACGGGCAGTATATCGTTCCCG
>CAZIAU010000521.1:0-3060 GCA_964536755.1 uncultured Bacteroides sp.
ATAAAGTTCTGAATACTTATGCAGGGATACCGCTATCACCAAAATTACAAAATAGAAGACTTTTTGTCAATAAAAAAAAGCGCCCCGGTTTCCTGAAGCGCTTTTTTTATCATGTGTGTTTTGACTCTTACATCATACCACCCATTCCTCCGCCGCCACCTGGGGGCATTGGGGGTTCGGGTTCGGGTATATCAACCAGTGCACATTCTGTGGTCAGGAACATACCGGCAATGGATGCTGCATTTTCAAGTGCTATACGTGCCACTTTTGTTGGATCGATAACACCGGCATCCATCAGGTTCTCATACTTTTCAGTATGCGCATTAAAACCAAAATCACCTTTCCCGTCACTGATGGCTTTCACAACCACCGATCCTTCCATACCTGCATTCTCAACAATCTGGCGAAGGGGTTCTTCCAGGGCCCTTCTTACGATTGCAATACCTGTATTCTCATCGTCATTGGAACCTTTGAACTTAACAAGACTTTCCAGTGCCCGCAGGTAAGCGACTCCGCCTCCGGGGATAATACCTTCCTCAACGGCTGCACGGGTTGCACTGAGTGCATCCTCGAAAAGGTCTTTCTTGGTCTTCATCTCAACTTCTGATGCAGCACCGACATAGATTACTGCAACACCTCCTGCCAGTTTGGCAAGGCGTTCCTGAAGTTTCTCACGATCGTAATCGGAAGTGGTATTCTCGATCTGTTTTTTGATCTGGCCGACTCTGGACTCGATCATACTCTTTTCACCTGCACCATTGACAATGGTGGTATTCTCCTTATCAATTGATATCTTTTCAGCCTGTCCCAGCATATCCAGCTCGGTGGCCTCAAGTTTAAGTCCTTTTTCTTCGGAGATTACCGTACCTCCGGTCAGGATGGCGATAGCTTCGAGCATTTCCTTCCTCCGGTCCCCGAAACCGGGAGCCTTTACTGCAGCAATCTTCAGGGATCCGCGCAATTTGTTCACGATCAGAGTTGCGATGGCTTCCCCATCCACATCTTCGGAGATGATCAGCAGGGGACGGCCGTTCTGTGCAGTGGTTTCCAGGATGGGAAGTATATCCTTCATGGTAGAGATCTTCTTGTCATGGATCAGGATGTAAGGATTTTCCAGGACCGCTTCCATTTTTTCAGTATCGGTCACGAAATAAGGGGATATATAACCGCGATCGAACTGCATTCCTTCCACTACATCTACGTAGGTTTCTGATGTCTTTGACTCCTCGATGGTAATTACACCCTCCTTCTTCACCTTGGACATAGCCTCAGCGATCATGGCCCCGATGGAAGCTTCATTATTGGCAGATATGGCTGCTACCTGCTCAATTTTCCTTGTATCATCACCCACTTCCTTGGACTGGCCTTTCAGGCTTTTTACCACTTCGACAACAGCTTTGTCAATCCCCCGTTTAAGATCCATAGGGTTTGCACCGGCAGTCACATTTTTCAGTCCGACCTGCACAATGGACTGTGCAAGTATAGTGGCAGTAGTTGTTCCATCACCGGCATCGTCATTGGTTTTGGAAGCAACCTGTTTAACCATCTGGGCACCCACGTTCTCAAAGGGATCTTCCAGATCAACTTCTTTTGCTACAGTTACTCCATCCTTGGTGATCTGCGGAGCACCGAATTTCTTTTCAATAATTACATTACGACCCTTGGGGCCCAGTGTTACCTTGACAGCGTTAGCCAGCTGATCGATTCCGCTTTTAAGCTGATCCCTGGCTTCCGAGTCAAATTTGATCATTTTTGCCATTTTTATTCTGTTTTTTGGTTACTTACTTAGAAATGAATAAAACATCACTCTGTGAAATGAGAAGGTAGTCTTCATCATCAATGGTTAATTCCTGCCCGGCAAATTTGCCATAAAGAACTTTATCTCCCACTTTTACTTCCATGGGTTCGTCCTTCTTGTCACCTCCAACCATGACCACTTTACCATGTTGTGGTTTTTCTTTCGCAGTATCGGGAATAATAATACCGCTTGCGGTTTTTTCTTCAGCCTCGGAGGGTTTAACAAGTATCTTACCTGCAAGGACCTTACCTTTAAGTTCTGCCATTTTTTTTTGTATTTATTAGTTCGACATTATCAAAATCGCAAACTTCTTATCATAATTTGTGCCAAAGAGTATAAACAAAAAAAAAGTGTCAGTAATATGACATACTGACACTCTCTATACACATTGTCCTTTTTTATTTATCTCCGCCTTCCTCGGGTTCTGTACCAAACGACTCGGGAAGATCAATGGTTTGTGAAGGCTGATCCATTATGGATTCATCAAACTGACCCTGCAGGCGGGACTTATCTTCGACATTTGCCTTAGGTATTGTAATACCTGCAAGCAGACTGAGAACGATCAATGCACTTCCCAGGGTCCATGTGGCCTTTTCAAGGAAATCTGCAGTCTTGCGAACCCCCATGTACTGGTTGGATGCTGAAAAGTTTGATGCAAGGCCACCACCTTTGGAATTCTGAACCAGTACAATCAAGATGGTAAAGATGCATGTTACTACTATCAAAACCGTAAATACAACAAACATTTTAGTTCCTCTTTATGAATAGTTTATATTCTTAATTTTTTCAATTTGCGCTGCAAAGTAAGCACTTTTTTCCGGATATTTCAAACTTAATTTCTCGTAAGCGTAGATGGCTTTCGCATAGAGTCCCTGCTTCACATAAATCTGAGCCAGGGTGTCCGTAATGAATCCGTCATGCTCCCTGATAGAAGCGAGAGAAACATCTCCCCGGAGCCTGGATTTCAAGTCAGGACGGATAGGGCCCGGATCATCTTCAAGGAAATCCAGAATTAACCTGTTGTTTTTCGAACTCCCGGTTCTGGAAGTAACATTGTCAACGGCCGGAGCCTCTTCCTGTTCATCACCGGTTTCCTCCATATGGCTTTCATCCAGTTCCAGAAGATCCTCAGATGCAACAGAAACTGCATACGGTGCATGTTGCTTAATAATAACATCTGCCTCATGACTGGATTCATGGGAGAACTCAATTCCACCTGATTCAGTTCCTTCCGGAGCAACCTCCTCTTCATCATCTTGATA
>CAZIAU010000522.1:0-2827 GCA_964536755.1 uncultured Bacteroides sp.
AAGGTCAACATGGTGCATCTGGTTGGCTATCCCTTCTATATTCCAGCGATCGGTTCCGGCCAGGTCGTTGTAAGTGAAAGCAGTATTAGAATAGGAAATATGCTCCGAAGCCAGTCCGGGTATCCCCACATACAGTTTGCACGATGGCTGAACGGCCGGGTTCAGCAGGTTTGTCTGGGGAACATCATGCATCAGATAAAACGTATTGCTCTGTTGCCCTTTCAGTCCGGGGGTGACCAGGACCAGGAACCCGATCAGTGCCGTATGAATCTTGCTTCTAATCAAAATCAATACTCAGGTCAAGCATGACCCCTGCCTCGATATCAATGTGATAGTCAGGGTAGAATGGTATGAGCGAAGTGTCCAGGCCGTCAAGTGGTATGGTGGCCTGGAACCAGATCTCCGTTGCGGCCTGGATTAGATCCAGCCTGTCACGGTCAAACGTGGCATCTTCCCTCTTGTGGGCCGGGTCAATTTCACTGCCGTCATCTACCAGGTTACCCCCGGGAACCAGGACAGCTCCAACCTCAAACATAGAGTCAATTGGCTCCTGATCCGAACCCATGAAATAGGCCTGGGCCATGATTGTATCCGGGTATCCATTATAGATATTGACCCGCATAAGTACGCTGTTTATCTGCCCGGTCCTTTCACCGAATATAGAAAGATCGAAATTCATGGAGCCTTCAATAGTTACGGAGTATTCTCTTACCCAGTTTGGGATCCTGGTTACCGTATCAATGTCCAATAATGTGATGTCACTTATCTCATTAAAGCCGTAACTATCTTCCCCCAGGGGAAAAGCCAGTTCCGGATCCCATGTTAAACCGGATGGAGATGTTTCAGGTATATCTTTAAGACACGAACAGACAATTATTCCTGTTAGAGCCAGGACGGCCGGGAGGATAATTTTGCGAAAATGACAGTATCTCATTACTCTTTGCTATACCATAAAGTTAAGACAATCCTGAAAAGATAATGTCCAATTGTTGATCCGGAGTCTTTTTGCTTTATAACTTTCAGATGTTAAGCAACCAGGTCGGGATCAGATTTACGGGTGAGAACTACTTACAACTGCATCGGCGGCCAGCCAACGTTTGGAAGGCATCTTTGTTACTTGAGTTACCCCATTTTTGAGATACATTTGAACAAAAGTGTGTCGTTAGTATTCCTTCTACCTACTCCTTTTTCGGACTTACAGGGAGTCACCTATCTGCAACTAACTCACTTCTTGTGAAGTATCCCCCTGGGATTGCCGGTTGCAGTTTTCATATAATCTTTAACTTTAAGGCCTGCTTTTAATACAAACAACTAAATAACGTAAATTATGCTTTCAGTACATAAGATAGGCGGAACATCCATGTCAAAATTTGGTGATGTTCTGAAAAACATTATTATCGGTCAGGCTCCGGATGGAGACCTGTATAACAGGATCTTCGTGGTATCGGCTTACAGCAATGTCACCAACTGGTTGCTGGAGCATAAGAAGACGGGTGAGCCGGGTGTATATGACCTTTTTGCCAGGAATTCAGACTACGGGAAGGCCCTGGAGGATCTGCTGGAGAAGCTTATAGAGATCAATCATAATATCTTGGATATAAAACTTGATCACCAGGCTGCGGATGAATTCATTACAAGCAGGGTTGAAAAGTCAAAAAATTACCTTGTAAGCCTGGATGAGGTGATGGCCTCCGGGTATGTGGATAAACAGAATATTCTCCTGGCAGCAAGGGAGATCCTTGCATCCATTGGAGAAGCTCATTCCGCTTTTAACTCTGTTAATATTTTGAATAATAACGGTATTAAAGCAACTTTTGTAGATCTGTGCGGATTTAATGATGCCAAATACCTGACCATCGATGAACGTATTCACCAGGCATTCGCCGGTCTGGACTGTTCCAGGACTATCCCGGTTGTTACTGGTTATACCAAAGGAACAGAAGGGATTATGAGGGAATTTGACAGGGGGTACTCGGAAGTGACCTTCAGCAAGATCGCAGTTGAGGTAAAGGCTGAGGAAGCCGTTATACACAAGGAATATCACCTCTCAAGTGCCGATCCGGTCCTGGTGGGTGTGGAAAATTCAAAACCGGTTGGAGCTACCAATTATATTGTTGCCGACCAGCTGGCGGATATCGGGATGGAAGCCATCCATCCAAAGGCATCCAAGCCTCTTGAGCTGGCCGGGATCAATATCCGTATAAAGAATACATTCGATCCGGGTCACCCGGGAACTCTTATCTCAAATGATTATATCGGAGAAAAGTCAAAGGTGGAGATCATTTCGGGAACTGACCGGGTAACCGCCATAGAGGTGCATGATCCGTTTATGGTCGGACAGGTTGGGTATGACATGAATCTTATGAAAGTGATGCAGCGGTACAATATTTCTTATATTTTGAAAGCCACGAATGCCAACAGCATTACGATGGTTATCTGGGAAAAGGATCTTTCAGAAGAGCTGTCTGCCGAATTGAATGGGTTGTACTTTAAAGTCACCGTCAAAGAAGCTGCACTGGTCTGTGCCCTGGGAACCAATATTGCTCAGCCCGGAGCCCTGGCCAAGGCAACCACTGCTCTTGCCGACAGAAAAATCAATGTGGAAGCGGTATCACAGTCATTGATGCAGGTTAACATGCAGTTCGTTATTGAACGCCAGAATTACAAAGAGGCGATCATAGCCCTGAACAGGGCCCTTTGCCTGGGAGAATGAACCGGACATTCACTGTTGAGATAATTGTCAATTAAAAAAAATCAGATTATATGCAAATTGAACCAGCTACCCGGTTCGGGATAATAATAATTGAAATCTTGATACACTCTAAAG
>CAZIAU010000522.1:2837-3060 GCA_964536755.1 uncultured Bacteroides sp.
GTTTCCAGCGCCTGGATGCACTGGTAGTAAAAAGCCTTGGAGAACACTGGTCGGCTGGGTTAAAGACAGACTTCAGTTCTTCCACTTATAACAACACCACCATTTTTAATAAGACTGAAGAACTTCTTTTTCTTCATGAACTTCAGCTGGCCTATCAGGTCCAGGAAAAATGGGGGACCGTTAATGTTTCCCTTGAAGGTTCCAATTATTTTCATGATTTCTC
>CAZIAU010000523.1:0-3056 GCA_964536755.1 uncultured Bacteroides sp.
GAAACCAGCCACGATGATGGTGAGGGCCACTCCGCTCATGAAAATGGCCAGGTAAAATAGCCACGGGTGCCTTGTGATGTATGCCGTTCTCCCCAACCATTCTTCAATTCCCGCGAAATCTCCTTTTCCCTCCTTTATCATGCGTCCGCGGGCAGTAAGATCCTGCCGGAAGTCGATCCTGTTCTTAAGGTCGGCAATGATCCCCTGCCTTCTCCTTATCTCTTCGTAACTGCCCGGTTCACCTGTAAGCATTCCGGCCAGCTCTTCTCCACCCCTGACTGTTGAGGTCCTGTTCATATACTGGAAAAGTGATCCGGCACCGAAAATATCCAGGTCGTGTGACCAGGGATGGGAAGGATCTGCAAACTCCTGTCCGTCAGGCAGGCAGTGGAATTGATGATCCAGACAGGACAACTCGGTTTCATTGAGATTTTTCAGTTCTCTCAAATGTTCACGGCGGTCTTTGTGACGGTTGTGAAGACTCACCAGGAATATAAAACATATCCCCAGCACCGTCGCGATCCCGTAGAATAAAAGCTGCCCGTTCTTCATTCCCTGTACCAGGAAATAAAGTGCGGCAACCAGAGCGATTAACCTGAAGAAGGAGATATAGTTGATCAGCCTGGTCCGTTTGCCAGCTGCTTCCTGGAAATGTTCAATACGCTGGGAAAAGATGATACGGGGCTGATCCCTTGTCATAAAAAAGCGGGTTTCCACAAAGATAGAAAAACCCGCCTTATGATCCTGATGATATTCTTACACCCACATGGAGCAATCGACAATATGGATCAGGAGTTTGGTAACCTCTTCGGGCTGAACCCTGAAATAACCCGGTGGGCGGGAACTTATCAATGCATCGATATAAAAGCCTTCCTCCACTTTTACCAGGTAGTGGTATTCTCCAACCTCCAGAGGGGCCTGGAAAAAACCATCGGAATTGGACCTGACAATAATCACCGGTTCGGCGGTGATAAAATCAGCAGGAATATAGCACCCAATGGGGCCAACGGTATAAATGGAATCCATAACTTCGGGGGGAAAGATATATATATCCCTTACCACGGGCAATTCCTGATAGTCACCGCTTTCACCTGTATCGTCCGCAGGAAGAGTTATCCTTCCGAACAGACCCTGCCTTATGGTGGGTTCAATCAATCCCTCGGGGGTGACTATGATTCCGGGAACCGGCTCATGGTTGATCACCAGGGGCGGAAAATCGGGCTGACAGCGATGTTCCAGAAGCAGCTTGTAGGGTAGCTTGTCCTCGAAGAAAACCTTACCGTGGCAATCGCTGGCAGAGATTACATACCATTCGGCACCAAGCGGGATCCGGTAATAATTCAGTCCCGTGTTAAGCGGTTTATCCAGGATAAGGCGATCGTTAACAGTGATCATAAACCTTGGCTGGAATACCGGGGACTCCGAACCATCGGGTCCCAGGATGGAATCATTCCACTCCTCCATGCACTGCGATGAGTAGAAGACCTTCAGGCAAAACCTCTCCACAAAGGTTATGTTGAAATTGGCGTATCCGAAATCACCCGGATTATAGTCCCTGACCCGGATCACTTCCATATCAAGGCTGGTAGTTTCGTCGGGAGCAATACGGAAGAATACAGGTAACGGGTCGTTCACCATGCCGGCAAGTTCAGATCCTTCCACAGGTGTTGCCCAGACTACTGTTCCGGAGGAGTCGGTCAGCATAAATTCTGTAAGCCTGTACTCTCCCACCGGCAGTTCAAGCGACCGGGTCACATACTGTTCCCCGAAATCAATCAGCCGCAGGGGTTCCTTATCATAGATCATCTGTCCGTCCGGACCCACTATGGTTACAAGGGCTTCCGAAACATTCCGGTCTGCTGTTGCTGATTTAAGAACGGAATCGCCCGGTAATTGCATACCGAACCGGACTGTTCCATTCTGCTCTTCCTCTTTACACGAGGGCCATGAAAGAGCCATGGCTGTCAAAGCTATCAGGGTGAATATTCGCTTTTTCATTTCAGGAGATTATGGTTATATCAATTAGACGTTAAAAACCTGCTACAGGTTGCGTAGTTCGATGCGGAATAACCGGTTTTTATAGTATACCGGGTATCCTGTATCTGCATCATCCACCGGGTCGCCCTCCGCCGTCATCCTGCGTTGCCATATAACCGGTGAGATTCCGCGCACTTTTTTCGTAATCTGCCCGGTAGCAGGGTCCAGGAACCACTCCTCATGGAACCAGACCGACAGCAGCTGGTTTTCCAGGTCGTATTTCTTTGCCGGGGGGTAACCCTTAAGTACCAGGTTTGTCAGTATTTCCTGGATCTTCCTGGCATATGGGTCCATGGACCGGGGCTCTGTGAATGCCGTATTGTCCGATCCGGGAGAATGGGGGTCCAGCAGAGTAAATTCGTATGAAATGTTGCCCAGTGGGATCTTTCCCCCCGGATATGAATGGTTTATTTTCAGGTCCGGAAGGATCGATTCCAGTGAGATGGCCGTATCACCCCCGGGGGTATTTTCCGGTCCGGATTTATGAATAGTGTATGATTCGACCCTTTTCCCGATCCCGGTAAGATTTTCAGGGATAATCCAGGTTTCACTGAATTCCAGGTACCATAACCCGCTGTCGACTCCTGTCCATTTAACGGGAAGATCAATGAAATCGATTATGTTCAGGGTCGTATCCTTCCCGTTATTGCCGGGTGCGGTGTTCCCGGCACGGGAGAGGAACATAAGTGCCAATATGACTGCGAGGGCCCTCAAAGGTTTTCAGGATTCTCAATTTGTTTAACACAGGCACCGGGGTTCCCGAAAGTGAAGGGCAACTTAATCCCCACATCCAGGCTCCATCCGCTCCCTTTATAGCTGACGTAAGGGGAGTCCCCGGTGGAATTACTCAGATGGATCACATCGGCAGACAGGAATCCATGCATATAATTGAAGTAGAGAGTGGCAAACAGCGGACACTTTACGGGGAGCTTGTATTCCACACCGGTTCCCAGCCGGAGGACCGGTCTGAAGCGGGAGTCACGGGATGCCGTATAATCGGAGGTGGCGGAAACCGGACT
>CAZIAU010000524.1:0-3052 GCA_964536755.1 uncultured Bacteroides sp.
CATCCCGGCATTTCTGAGGAGATCGAACTGTTTCTGAAACAAAAATCGATCCCGTTGCTGGGAAAAACACCCTTCGATAAGCGAATGGTGCTGGCCATGGTGGAAGAAAAATCAATTATTGAGTTCGATGACAAGCTGGAGATATCAGTTATTATTAAAGAGGCCTGGGAAAAATTAAAAGCCAGCTGAACCTTTGATCCACCAGGATCATTATATGAAAGAATATTATAATAAAATAATTACGAATGAAACAGAAAAAAATATATCCCGAATCCGGAGTGGAATTAACTCCTTTTATATCAAGGAATTATGATCGTATCTTAGGCACAGCGTCATTGGGTCTGTATCCCCGTGCAGTCAAACAGGCAATATCTGATATGGATATTTCGCACGGGGACCAGATCCTCGATCTCGGATGCGGTACCGGGCTTAATACAGAATTTATGGCAGCTCACCTGAATGAACAGGGTAGCATACACGGGCTTGACATCTCAGATGAGATGGCCAGGCAGTTTGAAAAACGTTTTGTCAATACTCAGAATATTACCTTTCAAAATCAACGTGTTGATATTCCTTTTCAACTTGACAGAAAGTTCGACAAAGTATTTATCGGGCTGGTTATTCATGGATTCCCTCACGAAGTCCGGCTCACCGTGATCCGGAATGCCATGAACCATCTTAAACCGGGTGGTTCATTCTATATCCTGGATTTCTCCGAATTCGATATGAATTCGATTCCATTCCACCACCGGGCGATCTTCAAAGCAGTTGAATGCAAATATGCCTTCGATTTTATACAACGGGACTGGAAATCAATACTCAGGGAACAGGGGTTCAAAGAGTTCCGCGAGAACTTTTTTCTGAAAAAATATATGAGGCTGCTTCAGGCCGATATCTGAATTAATATTTATTCAAAATCGTCATAATAAACCGTATCATTCTTCACGGAAGTCAATAGAACGTCATCCACCATACCCGATCCTTTGAACCTGAATTGCAGGCCTTTTATTTCACCTGAAGTTTGCTCATAAGTCTCCTCATAAACTTTTACATTATTCAGTAAAACAGCGGCGTTTTTATCCTCTACCTCAATTCTCAGAATATTCCATTCAGACAGGTCCAGGGCGAGAAAAGTGAGGTCGCTGGTTTCGCCCTGATAATGTTGATATATTTTCACATTAATTTTCCCTATCCGTTGAGAGTGAACATATTTGAATTAATTTTAAAATGACTTTTAACCTACATTTTGACAGGGACTCAATAGAATCCTTGTTGAATTAACTCAAGTGATATGAAAAATTGGATAAATAAATTTAAATTTTGCCCACCGGGAAAAATATTTCGATTTATATTGGTAATAAGTCTCCTGCTCCTGGTTCAGTTATCAAGTGCCCAGGTAGTCGGCCTGGACAACTGGTACAACTGCGAAACCGACGCAAAAACCGGTTTGCCTTTCCATTATCTGTGGACCGATACCAACAATAGTGGTTATTCCCAATGGGGAGAACTCTTTGTCAGGCATGGTGCTTCAATTACCACAGTCAAAAGCGCAGCAGATTCCAAGAATTTAGCTGATCTGGATATTTATATTATTGTTGATCCGGATACAACCACGGAATCTGCATCACCAAATTACATCCGGGCCGCTGACAGGAAAGCAATCAAAAAATGGGTGAAAAAAGGGGGTATACTGGTCCTCATGGCAAACGATGGTCCAAATTGTGAATTTACCCATTTAAACCTTCTGGCCGGGATGTTCGGGATCCATTTCAACCACGTTAGCCTTCATCCGGTGCTAAACAGAAAATGGGATATGGGAGCTATAACCTCATTCACAAATCATCCAATCTTTGAAGGTGTTTCAAAAATTTACATGAAGGAGATCTGCTCTTTAAAATTGGATGATCAGGCTGAGATTATACTCTCTGAAAATGGAGATGTATTTATGGCGGAAGTCAACATTGGGAAAGGAACGGTATTGGCCATCGGTGATCCCTGGATCTATAATGAGTACATTGACCACAAATTTTTGCCTGCTGATTTTGATAATCTGAAAGCAGCTGAAAACCTTACACTCTATCTGATCAGTAAAGCAGGGTATTGAAATAAATATCCGGTCACCCGGAATCTCTGTTTCAATTGTTCTCCATATCTTTTCTGTATTCGTCCTCCGAGAAAAAATGGAATTGCCGGAGGGAATCGGCCAGTTCAGGGGTCTTCTCTGCATGAGGATTGAATACTCCCACAGCGCCCATAACCGTGTTGACCTTCCCTTCCCCTGAAGTCCCCACATATAACATCTGGAGGGAATCACCAATTACGGCCAGGGTCGATGTGCTGCATTCTTCGGAATCTAAACTATCGTCGTCCCCGGTCCCTATGATCCTGCGGGCCATCCTGGTCTGCGTGCAGCCATCCGATGCAAGGAAGACTTCATATAGTTCCGTAAAGCGTGCCATTCTGCCTGCAGCCTTGTTGCCCACACAACATATGGCCACATACTCGCCATCCCCTATTTCCCGGACGGAGGAAAGATCCATTTCATGCCAGATCACATACAGGCTGTCCCCGGGCACACCCATGCCTGTTCTCCAGCTGTTGATTATCTGCAGCTGGTCCCAGTGTATGGCATCGTTTGAGCCCCATACAGCTGAAAGGAAATCCATGGACCCCCTGCGCAGGGAGTATCCCACATATTGAAAATCCACACCGGAGAAAGGGTTTGGTCCCCACCTGAAATAACCGGTGTGATCCATGAAATCTTCCGGCTTCAAAATTATGGCGCTGTTATCGTCTGCTATTCGCTTAAAATTGATGCCATCATCGGACAGTGCCATCATGGTGCCCTGCAATCCGGTCTCGTTAAAATAATTATGGTAGGTCATATACACACTTCCTTCAATAACATTGGCATGAGGAGTTTCGGTCTGTCTTCCAACCACCGAATCGACATAGATCGGGTTACCCGCCGGTTTTTCATCCAGGTAATCGAACATGCCCCGAGCCAGTGCATCGTCATAGGAGACCCAACTGCCCGGCCTTCCCGGATTAT
>CAZIAU010000525.1:0-3051 GCA_964536755.1 uncultured Bacteroides sp.
CGTTATTGGTAATGCATTTTGGGTTAACGCACTTAACAATTCCCACAATTTCATTAGGAACAGAAACAACCCTTTTTTCAACCACTTCGTAATTCCTGATAATGTTTAATTTCGCACTAGGTGCAACCAGTGCGATCTTGTTAATATCATTATCCTGGAAAAACACCTTAGAGAGTTTTATGATTCCCTTTTTACCCAGCTTATCGCTTTCCAGGCTGTTTCCAATGGTAATCATAGTATCCAGCTTATCCAGGTTTAGAATGGAGACTACTTTGAATAATACGGAGGCAGGAATATGGTCGATTACGGTGCCTTCCTTTATTGCGCTGACTGATAATTGTTTATCTTTCATCTGTATAGTGCTTGTGCGGTTCTTCCGATCTTTATTTAATTCCCAGTATGGAACTGATGATAGCCATACGTACATAGACCCCGTTCCGGGCCTGGTCAAAATAGTAGGCATGCGGACTTGCATCCACATCTAAATGGATCTCATTGACCCTTGGCAACGGGTGAAGTACCTTCATCCTCTCCTTGGTTCCTTGAAGCATACCTCTCCTGAGAATGTAAGCGTTCTTTACTCTTTCATATTCGATGGGATCCGTAAACCGTTCCTGCTGCACCCTGGTCATATAAATAATATCCGCCTCAGTAAGATGTTCCGTAAGGTCTTTGCCTTCATGATAATCCAGGCCTACCCGATCGAGAAAAAGTTTATAAGTATCCGGCATCTTAAGTTCATCGGGAGAGATAAAATAGAATGTAGTATTGAATTCAGACATGGCCTGAAGAAGTGAGTGTACTGTCCGTCCATACTTCAGATCGCCAACCATAAAGATTTTCAGGTTCTCAAGAGTACCCTGGGTTTTCAAAATAGAATACATGTCGAGGAGAGTCTGGGAAGGGTGTTGATTTGCCCCATCTCCTGCATTCACAATGGGTACAGATGAAACTTCACTTGCAAGACGGGCACTTCCCTCAAGCGGGTGTCGCATGACAATAAGATCTGCATAGTTGCTGACCATTTTAATTGTGTCGTGGAGAGTTTCTCCCTTGGAGGCGCTTGTAGCTCCTTTATCACTGAATCCTATAACCCTTCCTCCCAGTCCGTTAATGGCCGTTTCAAAACTCAGGCGTGTTCTGGTGGATGGCTCAAAAAATAGAGTTGCAATCACATACCCGTTTAATATATCCTGCCTTGGCTTTTCCTCAAATTCTGCGGCCAGTTCCAGGATTCTCAGGTACTCCTTTTTACTGAAATCGGTGATAGATACTAGATTTTTATTTTTCATTGACTGAAGGTTTAATACAAATATAATATTGTGTTTTCTGGTGTTTTTATAATGTTTATAACAAGTAATAACTTCCCGCCACTAAATATCAACAATAGAGCATCCTTCTATTATTCCGAATTTTTCAACAACCCTTTTCTCATCTCTTTTCCATACTCTTACAGTAAGTTTACATTCCAGATCAAATTGCTGATTATCAATAATAAGCTGGTATTTCTTTACGTTTCTCATAACCGGATCCATTTGCGCGTAGCCGAATTCCAGCGAAATTTTACTGTAAACTTTTACATCGATGATTTCGGAGTGATCAAGAGCGTCCGATGCAGCGGAGCGGTATGCATTCATCAACCCCCCAATTCCAAGCAGTGTTCCTCCAAAATAGCGGATAACTACAACCAGGACATCAGACAGGTCCCGTTTCTGAAGCTGCCCGTAAATAGGATTCCCTGCACTCCCGGATGGTTCTCCATCGTCATTGATCCTGTATCGCTCCTTGTCTGCGCCCAGTCTCCATGCGAAGCAATTATGCCGGGCATCGTGATACTTCTTTTTTAAAGTCGCAAGGTGCAGGTTAATCTCATCTTCATTCTTTACCGGGTATGCAAAAGCGATGAATTTGCTGCCCTTATCTTTAAACAGGCCTTTGGAAACCGATTTTATGGTTTTATAGAGGTCGTTCATTTATCCAAATACAAATAAAATAATGGCTATAATTGAGAGAGTGATCCCCAGCCAGTTTATCGGTATCAGCTTCTCTCTGAAAGCAAACAGGCCTGCCATTACACTGAGACCAACAATTCCAAGGTTATTCAGACCAAACACTACAGAGCTGTCAATTTTATTGCCTTCATTGGATATAAAGTTCAGGGTGCGGACCAGGAAAAATACCGATCCGAAATTTACACCTCCCAACAGGATTCCCCAACCCCAGGTTGCTGGTTTCAGGAACCGGGTATGGTATCCCGGGTAAAATATCAGCACTGCAATTCCGGAAATTAACGCGTTAAGAAATAATATTGCACTGAAGAGTGCTAAATCACTATTACCAACGAACCGTTGCTGGGCAAATTTTACCAGTGAGTCAACCAATCCCATTCCAATAAAGAGTATCAAAGGGAGATAGACCATAGCTGGTTCAAATGAACCTTTACGAGGCTTATAAACAGTCATGCCAACTCCGGCCATTGTGCATAAAATGGCAGCTGTCTTGATTAATGTGAGATGATCGGTTGGATCTATGATCAAAGAGAAGATGATTGGAAAGATTACCGACATTTTACTGGCAACAGTGGTTACTGAAATCCCTGCCTTCCCCGTAGAATAGGCTACCATAAAAAACATTAATATAAAAAGTACACCAATAATAATTGAGACAGGTAACCACTCTTTTTCCAGAATTGTGTATAGAGAAAGCTGGTCGGAGGTGATCAGGAATCCCAGAATTGAAGCTACCAGGTAATTGATTACGATAACAGGAAAAGATGCAATACCAAGACGGTCGATAGATTTGAATATTATGAAGATACCTGTAGATGAAAGTATGCAGAGGATTAAAAAATGCAAAGTGTTATTACATTTTTAGTTTCTTTTCAATTTCGTCCACCTGGAGCCGGAACCGTTTATCGGTTTCGATCAGGTTATTTACTGTTTTACAGGCGTGAAGAACAGTAGCATGGTCCTTGCCTCCAATCTGAGAACCGATAGTTGCTAGTGAGGACTTCGTTAGTGTTTTAGAAAAATACATAGCCACCTGCCTTGC